>JAGWBK010000004.1:95940-106984 GCA_021295915.1 Dehalococcoidia bacterium | reverse complement strand
GGATCGTGCTTCCAGTCCTCGGGGTTTCGGAAATGCCGTACAGCTTCTGCGTACAGCTTGGCGTCAGGGTCGTCGACACCTCGCTGCTGTGCCTCGATATTCGATGCTATCTCCCGATCTTCCTGCCCCTTTGTCTCAAGGTGCTGCTGGAATACCACTGGGTCTCGGGAAGCCTCGTCCCGCAGGCCCTCGATGTTTGACTCCAGCTCCTTCTGTTCCTGCCCCTGTGTAATCAGGTAGTCCTTGATCTGGGCAGACGCGGCCTCCTCTTTCAGCACCTCGATATTCGATGTGAGCTCACGCCTTTCCTGCCCATGAGTCACCAGGTAGTCTCTGAGCTGGGCGGGAGAGAACTCGGGAGTCTTCGTGTACGAATCGGACAGCCCCATGCCAAGCTCATCCATTTCGACGGTGTCTCCGATTGGCGTTGGACTCGCAGCGTCTCCCTGAGCAAACTGCGGCTGCTTGTCAAGCCACTCCCGATAGATGGACTGGACTGCCTCGTTCGCCGCTGCCGCGTGTGGAGCTGCGCCTGCTGCCTCAGCAGCTTGAGCAGCTATTTCGTCCGGCAGTTTCTTCGTGTACTGGACAACCAGATCCCGATTGAAGTCATCAACGAGCTGGGTGTTCTGTTCACCGAGGCCTGCAAACCAGTCGGTGAGGTGCTGCCCTCCTCGCGTCACGTCTCCCTTGGCCTGTTCGATGAACTGCTTGTTGAGGACCGACTGGATTGGAGCGTCAAGTCTGTCGTACAGCGACTGCACTCGGGAGGCCGGAGTCAACCAGACACTCTCCGAGTCGTCCGGGCCCAGTCCGGCGTGAGGGTCGGACGGATCGAATCCCTTGTACTCGTCCGTTTTCATGTGCTCGATTGTCTTCAGCAGCCCTTCGCCTGTGCCATGCTGTGCTATCAGGCTCTGGGCCTGTTCGCGGTAGGCTGCTGGCAGGTTCGCTACCCACTGTGAAACGACAGCTTCGTCGGCAGAGTTGATCTTGACAGAGTCTTCCCGCTGCTGGTTCAGCTCGTCGATGAACAGCTGCGCTCCCGCCTGCAGACCATGTTGGTCGACCAGGGACTGCGCCTTTGCTCTCTCGTCGTCGTCTGCGATCTGCCCGAGGAAGTCCGTCGTAGCCTTTTCGGTCTGGGCGACCTGCCAGGACTTGATCGCATTGTCAGCAGCCCCTTCGAGTGCGCCGTGAAGGGCTGTCAGGTGTGCTGCCTGCCGCTCCTCTCGGGTAGCTGTGCCTCCGACCTCCTTCATGGCGCTGTAGGCGGCTGAATCCACCTCGCGCATGAATGCGTCGATGTCAGATCCCTCTGGAAGCTGAGATGCTACCTCGTTCTTCAGCCACACCCCATACGCCTCGTTTGTGCGCCCGGGCAGTCGATACTTTGTCTGACCGAACATTTCGGACAGCCGCTCAGCGGCCTCCTCTCCCTGGTTCGCAGCGGTAGCGGCCAGAAGCTGCTGTCGCTCATAGTCCCTCATCTGGAATGCTGCGACATCGGAGTCTGAGCTCAGCTTTGGAGGCTCTGCCGGCAGGAACTTGGTCGGGGTCTCACTCTCAGGCTTGCGGGCTTCTGTGGCTGTGGATGGAGGGCCTCCACGTCCAGGAGGTGCGCCTGTGGGCCTGTTGGAACCTCCAGCGATACTTGCGTCGTAGATGCTGCGCGGAGGTCCATGCCCTACAGTCTCGCCCAGAGCCTCGACAGGTTGCGTGTCGGGATCGACTGCCTGACTGTCGACTGGATCGGCTGCTGAGGGCTGTTCAACGATCCCAGTGTCGACCAGCTCCTGCATCCGCTTCTGTCGCTGTGCGGTGTTTCCCTTCCCCTGTGCGATGTACTGCTGGACCTGACTCTGGTACACATCCTTCTTGTTAGGGTCCGTCTTCCAATTGGCAAGGCGGCTCAGCATGACCGCGTCGGCCTGCCTGTCGGACTGACGCATCTGTTCCTGCCATGCCTCCCGTTTCGCCGCTCTCCTCTCCAGGTCGCGATTGTGGATCCGGAGATTCTTCCGTTCAGTGGCGACCTTGTTGACAAGCTCGACCAGCCCCTGCTGTTCCTCCTCGGAGAGTGCGGTCGGGTCGACATTGGACAGACGTTCCTCCCACTCGGAGAGAAACTTGTCCTGCTCAGCTTCCGACCGAACTACGGACCCTTTTGGAGGTCTTCCCAGCTGGCCTCCCTCCAGGGACTGCTCAAACTGGACATGGTCTTTACCCCATGCGAGGTGCTGCTTGATGTCGCGAGTGGCATAGAAGGCATCCGCGCCCTCCTCCCCTGCGGTCGGGAGGCCTTCTTGACGGCCTGCAAACCGCTCGAATATGTCTGGAGTCCTGTCCGCCTCGGGAACTGCGCTGACGGCCTCCCTGTGCGCTCTCAGGGCCTCCAGGAGCTCAGAGCCGCTTACGTCGACCTCATTCCCAACATGCCAGCCATGCTGCAACTGCCCCATGTACCGCTCGATCGAGCCCTGCGCGACCGCGTGTGAGTAGTCAGCCCGGGCCCTGTTGTAGGTCGTCTGGACTTCGCTGTTCACCGATTCGATCAGCGAGTTATAGGTGTCCGCCTGCGTCTGTGCGTCTTCCCTGGACGACTCGCCGGACTGGTACTGCCCGAGGGCAGTCTGGTACTGCTCAAATCCGTCCGACAGACGCTGCTGTTGGTCGGTCGTCAGTGCGCTCCAGAACTCCGTTGAAATGTGCTCTGGTCGGCTGTCCGTAGGCTCTGCCGAAACAGCACCTTCAGCGGAGGGAGTGGGTGAGTCGTCTGGTGCTGGCGAATCGGAGTCCAGAGGGTCGCCTGTCTGGGGATCTCCCTCTGATTCCCCAGTGATAGGGTCTGCCTCCGCTGTTTCACCTGCGGCCGGCTTATCCAACCCTGGACGCTCAACCTCCGAAAGGACCTCTCTGAGCATGTCAGGGATGTCCTCGCCATCGAACTCAGCACTGGACCGCAGCTGGTCAGCAGGTCTGAACTGTGCGGCTTGCGATCTCTTTTCAGTAGCTGGTTCATCACGCTCAGGTCGCTCGGCTTCCGAAACGATCTCTCCGAGTATGCCAGGGACTTCGCTGTCATCCTCCTCTGATGGCTCAGAATCGTCCACAAGGTCGTCCCTTACGCTGCCGACCTCCTCGTCAAACTCGCTGCTATGCTCTCGCGCCATTTCAGCATGACTCGCAAGTGTTCTCAGGCGGGACGACAGCTTCTGCTTCGGCAGACGTCCCCTTCTGCCAAGCCTGATTTCTGCCTCAAGGAGTGCTGCCTTGCGAATCAGCTCCTCTCTGTCGGTCTGCGCCGGCGGTCCCTCGTAGTCGACAACCTGCCGGTCGATGTCAAGCTCACCTTCTGGGACGAATGGGTCAATCCCCTCCGACCCCTCGGGAGTGCGCTCTGAGTCGTCCCCAAAGTCGTCCCTTCGTTCACGGACTCGCTCCACGTCGATCCCACGACGTTCGTTCGCCAGTCGTTCTTGCTCTCGCTGACGGGCCCGGGCGATTGCGGCCTGTCGTGCTCGCGCTTCCGCAAGCACTCTCTCCTGTTCACGTTCGTCGTCGTCGAGGTCGCTGCTGTCACTTTCTTGGGCAGCTTCCCGCAAGGTATCTTCGTGCTCTGAGAGCCTCCCCTGAACACGCTCGCGCCTGCGTTCAAGAGATTGGCGTCGGTGACTGTCAACCTCCCCTCGAAGGCGATCACTTCCGTCAAGCGACCGCAACTCCCGGAATGTATCCACATCGTCTTCGATTCCAGGGTCGATTTCCCTGGAGGGCCTCGGCTCTCTGCGGGAAGTTGGTGATAGCCCCCTGCGAGTGCGAGGTCGGGGACCATCGCCATCTTCGAGGCCATCCTTTTCGTGCGGCTCAACTTCCCGTTCAGTCAGCATGTCCCCTGGTCTGGGACTGTATTGGCGTCTGCGTCGTGAAACGGGTGAAGGGCGAGTGCTATCTTCTTTCTTCCTCTCGCCTTCGACCTCAAGGTTGGAGTCCTCCAGCTGTCGCTCTTTCCGACCGCTGGGTTTCCGTTCCTCCTGTTCTGGTTCCTCGTACTTTGCACGGTTCTTGAGATCGTCGCGCAGATACCAGTTTCCAGACCCGCGATTGTTCCAGGCCCAATACTTGCCATTGGGAGCTCTCCGAGGCGCGGGAGGTCTGCGTTGAGTGTCGCTGTCTGCCATGTCTCTACTCTCCCCTATGTGACTCCAGGCTTAGTGACCAGGAGTACAGCCCCTGCTATCAACCCGAACAGAACGATTACACCTGTGCTTGCGAGTCCTATCGTTGGGATCCCGAACAGCACCATACCGACGCCAGCGACTATGCAGGCGATGATGAGCGATTGAGCCAGCTTCAAGACCAGAAGGAACACCGCGAACAGCGCGGCAAAGCCTCCAAAAGCGAACACCAGGCGGGGCTCAACTCCCGCAGTATGGGCAGCTCCCCTCAGCACGGACACTCCAGGCCAGTCGAATCCCTCCATGTCGCCCACCACGACAATCTGCATGGCGTCCGAGGTCTCGGGAGCGCCGAGGTCCACTACTGCCAGGCTCTCTGAGGGAGATAACCTGTCCGTCTCCCCACTGATGTCTGTCAGCGCCCGCGTACAGTCGTCGCACTCGACACCCGCGTCTATTTCCACAAGTGAGAAATTCCCCAGCGGGTTGCTGTCCGTGTACTGGATGCTGAATGTCGCGACCCAACTGACCTCCGCTCCGGCCTCGATTCCAGAGCCTCCTCCGTCGAGCCTGAAGACCGCTCTCTGGATGTTGTCTCCCCTGCTGAGCTGGTAGCTGACTGGGGAGACTGTAAAGCTCGATGTGTTGCCAGCCGCGAATGAGTCCAGTCCGAGAAGTACAGACCAGCCTGATTCCGTTGGCGTCACATACGATACCGATACCACGCCTTCTTCACCTGGACTCCCATAGGAAATGGGGTCAAAGGTCACAGCAATTCGGTACACGCGGCCTCCCCCAAGGCTCACGGTGCTGTGCGGTGTGGACAGGCACTGTGCATTGGTGACGCAGCCGAACGGTCGCACCTGGCTTGCCGTGTATGGCCCTGACGTGGTTGCGGCCTCCTCGATCCTCGCGATGCGGATTGGAAGCTCGAAGTAGGACTCCACCTGGACGCTGGTGAGCACCGGATTGGTTGTCCCTGACCCTCTCTGAGAGTAGCCCGAATCGCCCACGCTGTTAGTAGCCCGCACCTCGGCTTCATACGCTGAGGTGGCCTGGAGGTTAGCAGCTGTGTGCATGGTCGTCGTTATGTCCTCAACGTCAGTCCAAGACGATGTCCCTAGCTCCCTGAACCGGAGGTCGTAAGAGGTTATACGCGCCCCGTTCGCCGCAGGCGCTGTCCAGGAGATCCGTATGGAGTCGAAGGTGACTCCCTCAAGCACAGGACGGTCGGGGATGTCCGGAATCGCAGGCGGTGATGTCGCGCCATAACCGGAGGTCGAGTGCCCAGAGTCCCCCACACTGTTTGTGGCACTCACCTGCGCCTCATAGGTGACGTGGGGTTCGAGTTGCGTCGCTGTATAGCTGGTGGTCGTGTGCCCCAGAACCTCAGTCCAGGGCGTCGTACCACGTTTGCGATGGCGGATGTCGTAAGAGGTGATCGCCGCCCCGTTGTTCGCTGGTGCTGTCCAAGAGATCAGCAGAGCGGTCGAGCTTGCAGACGTCACGAATGGAGCGTCTGGCCTCTCAGGAGCTCCAGGGGCAGTCGCGCCTGAATCGCCTCCAGCGTTTGTCGCTCTCACCTCAGCTTCGTAGGCCGTGTTGACCTTCAGCCCTGTCGCTGTGTAGCTGATTGTCGTATGGTCCAGAACCTCAGTCCAGGACGCGGTCCCTTGCTCACGGTAGCGGATGCTGTATGAGGTGATCGTCGCCCCGTTGTCGGACGGGGCTGTCCAGGAGATCACAACTGCGGTCGAGCTCTCCGTCTTAACAGTTGGGGCAGACGGTGTTGCCTGGAGGCAATACCCCTGTCGTCGCGGTCCCTTCTTGCGAGTAGTCTGAGTCGCCTCCAGCGTTTGTCGCTCTCACCTCGGCTTCGTAGGTGGTGTTGACCTTCAGCCCTGTCGCTGTGTAGCTGGTTGTCGTATGGTCCAGAACCTCAGTCCAGGACGCGGTCCCCTGCTCACGGTAGCGAAAGTCGTATGAGGTGATGTCTGCCCCGTTGTCAGCGGGCTCGACCCAAGAGATAACGATACTGGTTGTGCTTATAGCTGTGACCGATGGCCTGGCTGGGGTGTCGGGAGCTACGGCGTCGGTCGCTCCCCTCCCTGTGGGAGAGTAGCCAGAGTCGCCTCCCTCGTTCGTTGCGCTTACCTCGGCCTCGTGTCGCTGTGTAGCTGGTTGTCGTGTGGTCGAAAACGTCAGTCCAGGATGATGTGCCATGTTCGCGGTAGCGGAGGTCGTAAGATGTGATCGCAAAGTTGTTGTCTGAAGGTTCAACCCAAGAGATCACAACGGCTGTCGAGCTCGCCGCCGTGATGGTCGGGGCTGCTGGAATTGCAGGCGCAACTGCGCTCGGCCTCCCAAACCCCAGAATGACCCTTGTGTGTTCCTCGATTCCCATGAGACGGGCCTGCGACGTGCTATCGAGGATGTCCCACCTTGCAAAATTCCCCCCAGCCACATCAATCGAGCCGGGAGGAAATGTGAGAAGCCAATCGTCGGTCTGCACATACATGGTGAGCCTGTCGCCAGCCCCTCCAGTATCGAAGTAGTCGCCAATGCGGAAGGCTGTATGGTTGTCGTTAAGGGTGATTTCTGAGCCTTCTTCGTTCGTTCTGAAGGACGTGATCCGTATGTTGTCGGGACCCAGTCCGAGCTCACCGGCATTGAGACTGCCCGACTCTGCTCTAGGTGCGCGTCCAAACAGGTTATGTCCAGGACCGGCTTCGATCAGTCCAAGCGCGTCCATGACCAGTCCGTCGTCCTGGAAGTCAGCGAGGCCAAACCCACTCCTGACCCTGACAGTCACACTCGATGTTGCGGCCCGCCCGTCCGCAGTAGCGGTCCATGTCAGCTCAATGGCCTGCTCCACACCTGTTTCAGCTGGGGCTGTCCAGGTTGTTGAAGTAGCATTGGGTGTCCCGAATGCGCCTCCCCCACTAGATGACCAGGAGTACCTTAGACGGCCTCCGAGGGCGAGGATTCCCGCTGCTTCATGGTTTCCGGTCCTGAAGGCGCTCGGCATATCCCCCACTTCGGTTGACGACCCTGGCGACGCGGTATTCAACTCCCAGAGCTCACCGCCGTCCTTGTCGAATCCGTACCAACTGATACCGTCCGTAGCCAGCCCGCGAGGTGAGTCCCATCCAGCTGTCAGGTCCCCAACTTTGGTTGACGACGCCGCAGTCGTGACGTTGAGTTTCCAGAGCTCATCGCCGTCGTCGTCGAGTCCATACCAGCTGATGCCGTCTGTCGCCAGTCCGCGAGGGCTACCCCAACCAGCTGTCAGGTCTCCAACTTTGGTTGACGACGCCGCAGTCGTGACGTTGAGACTCCAGAGCTCATCACCACTATCATCCAGCGCGTACCAGACTGTTCCGTCTGTCGCAATCCCGCCCACAACCCCGAGCCCAGAAGGAAAATCCCCATGCGATGCAAGGGTGCGTGCTGGTGGGTCGAAACTCCTGAGCGAACCTGGAACATTGGGCTCGGTAGTCGCGAGGTAGGCAGTCGTTCCGTCTGCCGAGTCAACCCCATAATCGAAGCTGCGCCGGCTGAATCCGCCAAGCGACACTGACTGACCAGGGCTGGTCACGTTCACTTCCCAAAGACGCAGCCCTCCAGGACTGCTGTTCTGGTCTGCGATCCCGTACCAGGTCGTCGTAGGAGCGTTTGAGACGACCCCTGAAAGCGTGATCGTTTCGCCGCCGTCAACTACCAGTGCTGTTGCAGACACACTTGCTGAGTGCGGAGTCGATTTGAGTGCTGTTGCAGACACACTTGCTGAGAGCGGAGTCGATATGGTGGAATACTCTGGCAGAATCTCCCATGTTTGGGAGATCGTCGTGTGGGTCCTGGAGCTACCAGCGCCCCTCCAATTCAGAACGAACACATACTGACCCAGAGGACACTGAGCACTTGCCGTCAGATAGTGGGTGAACTCGCTAGAGTCCTCCAGGTAGGCATATCCGTCATCCGGTACGGTCTGCCATGTCCCCATTTCGGGTCCATGACAACCCACAGCCGTCAGGGATAGGTTTGGATTCCTGACTTCAACCCGCCAACGGTCACCACTTTCCAACGAGGAGAGTCCGAGAAGGACAGGTGCGTCTGTCCCCAGACGGACCTTGAGGGCTCCCGCCTCTATGGTCGGATTGGGCTGCCCTTTCTGTGCCTCGGCAGGGCCTCCAGCAAGTGCGAAAACGACCGCAACAAGCAGCCCAAGGAGCGTTAACTTTAAGATTCCCGCAGCTCCGACCTTCCGTAGCTTGGACAGCATCAGAATCCCCTAACCGTGCGGATGGTGAAGATCCCGAGCATGATGACCGCTCCCCACTGGAGGCCAGCGAGAATGAGCCGCAGGACTCCGAAGAAGTCGCCCTCATGCTTGAGGATCGAGTAGTCCATCGAGGCTATCTTCAGTGCGAATTTCAGGACTCCAGAGACCTTGTCCAGCTGCTTTCCTCCCCATGAGAAGAAGGCGACCAGGAAATTCTCGTTTGGCCGGACCTCCTTCGGTGTCTTGAGCCCGTCGTCGTCGACCTTTGCCTCGGTCAGAATCCTCGTCCCTGCTGGATAGGAGAGCTGCAACGCTGGGTCGATTCCGATTTCCTGCTGAGGCTCTGGACCTGCACTTCCAACACCCAGACCAGGCTGCGCCACAGCTATCACCCTGTAGATGGCGTCGGAGGCCAGTGCTCTCGTCTGCCCTGCCTCCTGTATCTCGGTGACAAACTGCACATGAGCCCCGAGGCGAGCGAGTGACGAGCCCCTGATTCCAACTGGCTGACCGTCAACCATCCCTCCATACGGAGCTCTAATGACCACGGTATTCGACCCCGCCAGGGCTGGAACTGAGAGCACTCCCGCTGCAAACAGGCTGGGAGAGCTGGTGTCGGCAGCGAGACCCACAACATGAATGAAGGCATAGATGGCCGCAAGTCCCATGATTAGGTTCTGAGACATCAGCCGCCCTTCTTGAGGAACATCAGCCAGACAATCACAAATCCAGCCGTGAGAGCCATCGCTATGACGATCCACATTGGGACCCAACCCATTACCGCGCCCGCAAGAAGCACCAGGACGGCTGCGACGATACCAGCTCCAGGGACAGGCGCGAGTCTTCCCGCAAGGACAGCTGCTGCCAGTGCCAAGCCTCCAAAAATCATCGCTCCCACCATGCTTGGAGGCACTCCGGTAAGCGACTCGGCAGACTCGAAACCCTGTGTGATTATCGTCCCGCCGATGGGCTGTGCTTCAGCAGACTCTGAGGCGTCCGACAGCGGGACCGAAAGGGTCTGTCCCACGCCATAGTAGATTCCAGGCAGCAGGAATCGGATTCCCGACACGTAAGCCTCCAGGTAATCGTCCCCGAGCGGTGTGACGTAGCCGTCCGCAACCAGGCGCGTACCCTGCCGAGCATCGACGGACTCAAGGATCCTGCTCACCGCAGCTTCAGCTGGGCTCGGGTCCCCAGTGAGCATGAATGTCATCCCGAATGGTTCCTCGACCGACCAGGTAGAGTCAGGGATGCGAGCTGGATTGAGCTGCTGGGACAGCCGCCATGTCTTCCCCTGTTCGGAGGCGACATCGGCCTCAGTGAACGAAAATCCAGCGTAGCAGCGGCAGCGTGTCGCGATCAGGCCCTCGCCGTAGCCCAGCGGTGTGTCGGGAATGGTCACAGGGGAGATCACGGTCGCATGATTCCAGGCGTGGGAATCAGAAGGAGGTGTCACCCTCCAGGACACCAGCTCAAGGACTGGAGGCGGGTTGTCTCCAGGTGGTCGGGAGACGAAGTAACGAGCCAGAATCAAGGTGTCCCCATTCGGATAGACATAGCCGCGAACGGTGTCCGTAGCCAGAACATGAGGCAGCTCAGGGAGTCTGTAGGCTGCGGGGGTAGGTGTGGGAGCTCCGAGGGTCGAAAGCACAAGTGAAGATGACCAGTCCGTCCAGTCGCCAGCGTTGTTAAGTCTGGGACGCCTCCCCCGGACCTGAATGTCGTAGGAAGTGGACGGGGCGAGAGACTTGATGGTGTATCCATCTGGGCCTGCGGTCTCGGTTGCAGCCCAGTCCTGCTCGTCCGTCACCCTCCAGCGGATCTCGTACACGTAGTCCGAATAGGGAGTCCAGGCGATGACCAGTGCTGAGTCGGATCGGTCCACAAGCCAGGGTGAAGGCGTCGGGATTGGCGTCTGAGCGTAGACGCGGTCTCCCCACACCAATGCGAACAGAACGAATGCCGTGACAGCAGCTCGGAGAAGCATCGAGCGACTCCAACTACATCCCCCGAGAGCTGCGGAACTGCATGTAGACGAAGCCGACAGCGCCGCCTAGCACTCCGATAACCCAGATAATCTTGACCAGGTTGACTATGTCCTTTGCGCCCGAACTGTCGTAGGCCAGGGTCCCGGACACTCCCGCTGCCCTTACCAGTTTCGCCGCCTCCGCATCAGCAGTAACCTCTGACGCGGTGAATGCAGCTATCGCGCACAGCGTACCCGCACGGTAGAAACCGTTGTTGGGGTTGTCGGCGATGGCGACTTCGACATCCTGAGTGACAAGTGTTGTCGCAGTAGCAGTTGCATTGTCGCTCTTGAGGCTGGCTTTCGCTCCAGTGGGGCATGTCTGGGCTGCTGAAATGCTGTTGACCTGCCCCACAACGGTCGGCGTCAAGAGCAGACCAAACAGGACGATCACCAATGCCCCCACAATGCCTTTGATGCCAGATGACATAGGCTATATGCCTCCTAAGTCAGAGGAGTTTTCAATTGAAAACTCGCTGGCTACATACCCTGTGAGCTGCGGAACTGCATGTAGACGAAGCCGACAGCGCCGCCTAGTACGCCAATCACCCAGATGAT
>JAGWBK010000004.1:0-95615 GCA_021295915.1 Dehalococcoidia bacterium | reverse complement strand
GCTGTTGACCTGCCCGATCACGGTCGGCGTCAGAAGTAGGCCGAACAGGACGATGACGAGCGCCCCGACGATTCCTTTGATTCCTGATGACATTTCATCCCTCCTTTATGGGATTTGGGTGTATGTCAGCAGGATTGGCCGGAATCTGGAGGATGTCAAACTAACGGTAGAGGCTCACCCGCTTGGGAGGAGTGCGGAATTGGACACTAACATTTCCATTGGTCTGGACAGGCACAACGGCCTCCTGTGGGTCTCCTGAGCTGTCTGCCAGCGTACCAGGGGCTGGACAGCCGGAAAGGTGCAGAGGGTCTCTGGGAAGCCATAGAGCCCCGACCCTTCTGATGGGAGGAGGCTCTGACTGGCTTGTCTGTCGCATCATCCAGTCGATGAACTGTACACGGTCCAACGGGTAGCCCGACTTTGCAAACATACTGAGCTCGAAGAGCCTCCAGACGGACTGCTTGTGAGGGCTCTCTGGGTCCCTGCACATCGCCAGTTGCAGTACGCGGTCACGATTGATCCCTCCTACAGCAGCCACATGGCTCACCATCTGCTGTACGGGATACCTTGACCAGCTCAGGCCGTTGTCTCCCTCGGCATAGTACCCTGCCATCTTCCCGAGATGGACCCTGGAGGGCTCTGTGAGCCCCTTCACCCAGTTGGTGAATGATGGCGCAGACACTCTGAGCGTCAGAGCCGCCTGTCGAGCACTCTTGAACTGCGTCAGGCTTAGCCAGGTGAGCACTAATCGGGCTGTCAAATCCCTTGTGTGTGTGTCGCGCATGATTCTCCCTCCAGAATCTGGCGTATTAGTCTTTTTACGTTAGCTTGTGATGGTATAGAGACATCTTTTAGATAGAAGGCGTGGGAATACTCAGTGGCACAACACATATCATAGGTCACTCCAGACCGGCAACTACGGACTCCAGGCTCGGAAGGCGTCGGGAGCGAGAGTCTGACGTTGTAATCGTACCTGCGGATGAAGCGTGGTACAGGCCAGACCCTTTGGCGAGGGTTGCCATCCTCACTGGGAACAGAGGGGACGGTAAATCAGCGACTGCGAACCACTGGGCCTACCTGATGAAATACACGAACCTCAACAGGAGGATCCCCTGGAAGGTCTTTGCCAACATCAACATCCAGTACGCGGATGAGTGGGCTGAAGACATGTATGAGCGGATCCAGGACGACAAGACGGGCTGGTATCAGAATGCGACGGTAGTGATCGACGAGCTCCCGGAGATTATGAACTCGAAGCGGTCGGTCTCGGGGGCGGTGGTAGCGGTCGAGGCGCAACTGAGACAGCTGCGCAAGGACATGATGGACCTACTGGGTACTGCACAGTGGCCCCATGAGCTCACCAGCTCTATCCTGCGCCAGACTGACCTCCTGATACAGCCGAGGCTCTTCAAGAAGAAGGTTCGCGGCCTGGACGGTCAGTGGCGAGAGATAGCGATGGTCAAGTCCGCCATCTGGAACTGGAACGGCTCTCTGACCGGCCGACCGCTGTTTGGGATGAAGTGGCCCGCTCCTTACGAGACAGCCGACCAATTCAGGACAGATTTCGGCATTGAGAACACATGGAACTACTACAGCACCGACAGCAAGGTCCAGAACATCCACACGGACGCGGGGAAACAGGCTGCTGTCGACCGTAAGCGCGACCGCGAGTTTCAGGAGCTCGCCATGAGCCTGATGAACGGACGGAACAAGGTCCCATACGAGGAGTTTCAGATATTCGCTGGGACGTACCTGGACTGTGACAACCCGACGATGTTCGCAGAAGCCGCAAGGGTGATGCGCCTGGTCGTGACCGAGTCCGATGGTCAGCAATTCGTAGAGCTCCCGTCCGCAGTAATGGAGCACCTTGACACCCCAGCGGCCAAACAGGCCCGATTCGAGGTCGAAATGGAGAACCTGAGACTCTATGGCTGAAACAGACGACATTCTGAAGGATCCAGCACTCGGCGGGAGTGCGATTGACTCCAATACCGGCAGGGTCGACCAGGCTGAGGAAGCTGACGAGGAAGACCCTGCGGGGCAGCAGGGGCGCGGCGCGATGTCCCTCGAAGGACTCGCGCACATCTACGAGAACAACGCATACAACCCTTCCAAAGAGCTGCTCGACATGTCGGGGGACCTCTACCAGGTCTCTGCCAAAGCGAACATCACAGCCCGGGAACGAGACCTGATAATGCGCCTGGTGTCGAACATCCAGCTGGAGCGAACAGGTCGCCTTGACGAGGAGGAGCTGATACTGGCATTCATCGCCCTCGGGACTGGGATCGGAGGCGAACGGGCAAAGGACGTCGTCACCATCGCCACAGGCGCATTACGACAGATGCAGGAGGGAATGGGAGCGATGGGTCGCGGAGTGCGCGGAATGTACGACCGAGCCAGGAGGTGGTAGGTGGGTAAGCAGAATATCCAGGTGCTCATTCTGAGCCCAGACCAGCGTTACCGCACGGTCAACGCCCAGCGGTCCTACACCATACCAGCCCTGCTTGAAACCAAGCTCGGGAAGGGTGAGAAGGGAGGGTTTGTCGACGACCTTCGCTCCCCGACCGTATGGTCTCAGTACGGGGCAGCATACATGGACGATCCCAAGACGTTGCTTGAGGCCGACCGTTCCGAGTACCCGAGCGCAATCATCTGGTCGCAGGCGCATGGAGCAGCTGCCCTTGACGGCAGTGGACTCCTGCTCAGCACTGACACGACACTCAGGGACTCCAAGCCAACGAGCGCGGGCAAGGATGACGACTGGATGATGCAAGTCGCGGACATCCAGCGGGGAATGATTCAGTCCGAAGCCCAGCAGGAGGCTGTCGCGGGAGCTTCCCGAGACCAGTCCAGGGCTGACCTCCTCGACCGGCTGATCTGGATTCTCGCCATCGTCGCGCTGGTGGTCGCTGGGCTGACCCTCATCTTCCTCGGACCCAAGCTCCTTTCGACCTTTGGAGACATTGGCAGCAGCATAAGCGTCCCTGGAGTAGGTATCTGATGGCACTTGCAGACAGGGTTGTAAAGGGCATAGACAACCCGAGACGGTTGAAACGTGGTCTGTTGGACAGCATCGCTCCGCCTGGCAGCTGGACTCGCGCATGGCTCGATCGAGACATCGCGAATATCCTGGTGCTCGATTCAAGGGCCAATCTGGTACGGCTCATCAAGACCTCGCAGTCGAAGATGGAGGAGTTGTACCCCGAGCATCGGGAGTCAAGCTGTTGGCTTCCGCGTGGAACAGCTGGGGTGAGGACTGCCTGGCTTTTCGGAATGCCAATCCTTCTCGCTTCTGTTGTGTGGCTTGCTGGGTACATGATTATCCTCGGATGGGAGGGCTGGCGCTGGACCCCGACAGCCGCTGCGTTCATCCAGATCCCGATTTCGATGCGCCTCGGGTCCGCCGGCGGTTATCGGGCTATGCCTAAGCCTGTCTGGCTGCTGAGGGTTACACCCGAAGGCGAAATCAGACCGCTCTCCTACAGCGAGGAGTGGATCGACGGGACGATGACTCCCCGACACGTTCACACGACGTCCCAGAAGCGGGACATCCGAGACCTGCTGAGCGGGTCCACCGGCAACTGGACTCCTGGACTTGTGCCAACGGCCGGAGTCATCACAGGCATCGTGGTATGCGTCGTCGTCCTGGCCCTGGTGTTCGTCACAGCCAGGGGGCAGGACGACCCTGCCGCAGCCGCAGAGCCCCAACCGACTCCGATAGTCGAGGACATAGGGAGTGGGCCGCTGCCTCCATTCGAGGGTACGGTCGACCTCACGCCGCAGGCCGACGGTCAGTGAATGTCGGGCTCTCCCAGAACCGCAAGAGGCGCGCATGGCTTGAGGTTATGGGCGAGCTCAAGTGTCTCTACTGCCCTCACAATGCTACCGAGCATACTGGGGACTGGGGAGGCTATGTCCATGTGGTCGCGGTACTGCTGCGACCATTCAATGTGCAACTGATTGGCTTGACCTGTGATGAGTGCGGGAGCGTCTGCTGGCGTCGCGCAGGAGAGCACTTCGAGGATGGGTGAAGGAGCTGACATGAAGGACCTGTGGCCTGGCAACTGGAATCGAAGACAGGACTTTTTTGGAGGCGGGAAGTGCAACGTCAGGGGATGCGACTGCTACAAGGAGCGTCGCTGGCTGCTCAACCCAGTCCGGCTTTTCTGTCGGGGCTGGTTCAGGCGGCATGTCATACGTACGATCTGAGGAGAGCGACTTGGCGATTGTCTTCGGAATAGTCGGCTTCCTCGCGTCTCTGTGGCTCACCTGGTACTTCTGGTTCCTGGCGGAGACTCCGCTGCTCGCCATCGCATTCGCACTCGTCAGTCTTGGTTTTCTGGCTGGGATCTTCCAGTACCTGCTTGGCGAGGATGAGGAGGTAGAGTGAGCGGCCCTGTCATCGCTGTCATCCTGCTTATTGCCCTCGGAATGCTTGGAGCGGCCCTTTCGACTTCTGAGGTAGCCCAGCTCCTGTCTGAGGGCGGTCCCTTCGGCTCAAGTGCGGTCGCTGTGCGCAGCTTCATCGCCGTCGGACTCCCGCTAGTGCTGGCTGTCGGATTCATCATCTACGCATTCTCAAGGAGGTAGCTGTGCCATCCCGAGCCCTGATGCTCATATTCGCATCCCTGGTCGTGCTGACCCTCGGCGTGACGGTCGGGCTCTCATTGGGTGTCGCAGAAGATGTCAAGCCTGTCGGCTACACACTCACCAGCTCGTCTACGAGCTCGGCAGTCATCCTGTCCCTGGTCGGGTCCGACAACTCGGTCAGTGCTGTCCAGTTCTCGACCGCAAGGAAGGAAGACGCTCGCCTTGAAGATGTCACGGCGTATCGGGTGATTGCGACAAGTACGTTGCAGACTTCCAATGCCCGACCATGTCAGAGCGAGGCGACTTCAGCCCACCAGGACAAGTGGCAGATGATCTTGTCGAGCCCCGAAAGCGCGACACACTACGCGGCCCAAGTAGGGACAGCTACTGGTGCATCGACCACAACGAGGGGCATCACCGCGCCCACGCGAACGCGAGCGTCTGGAATCAGGCTGCTAACCCTGCCGACCATCGCCACAGGAGACCTGCCTGCAGATTTGGGTCAGGCACCTTGCGTTCCAGGGGGGACGAATTACTACCTTGAGAGCCTTGCGGAGTACGGCTGGAGAGAGATCATCGCCTTCCCAGCCTCTCTGGGCTCACCGCTGGGAACGGAGGGCAGCTTTGCGACCGACGACGACACCCACGCTGTCTTCACTGGCCGCTGCGGCAGTATTGCCTTGCAGGAGTAGCTCCCATCGGAGGTGTCGACCACTCATTCTGGGTGACGCCAGGGAGTGCAGGAGTTATACGGGCTCAGCTTGGTGTCCAGGCTTCCCGTGAGCTGTTCTTCGACCCGATCCTGGAGTGAGTCCACGTCGCTCGTCACCGACTTTTCAATTGAAAAGTCGAGCACTATCAGGCACACGCATCCGCCAGGCGGAGACCCGAGAGCGGAGAGAACTGCGCGTGCCTCTCCGAGAGGGCCGCTGTGCTCATGTGAACGTAGATCATGGTCGACGCGAGGTTGCTGTGACCCAAGATTCTCTGAAGCGAGAACACGTCGCCTCCGTTCAGAATGTAGTGCAGCGCGAACGTATGGCGAAGTACGTGAGGGCCTGACTTTCGACCATTGACTCCAGCCCTGTACAGGACACGCCTGATCGCGAGCTGGATCCCAGACAAGGTCATAGGCCCACGTCTGCCGACCCAGACATACTCCCCGTCCCCGAGGCCGGACAGCAGCCTCCGGACATTCGGAGATATTGGAACGACTCGCTCTCCTGTCTTCCCAGAGACAACTATCTCGCGGTCCCTGACGTTCCTCCATCTCAGCGAGGCTATTTCCCCGAGTCGGATCCCGGTGTCAAGTGGGACTGCGACAAGGGCCTTGTCCCTCCAGGACGTTGCAGCGATCAGGACATCCTCTACCTCTCCTTCGGAAAGAGCCCGGGGCAAGGTTGGTCGCAACTTTGGGGCGGGAACCTCTCCCATGACGTTCTCCGCAATCCCCCTCTCCGCAGCCCAGCGCCAGAAGGTCCGCAGAGCTCTCCACAGATCATGTCGGCTGGTAGGTGCAAGTTCCTGAGACCCGATGAAGGATAGGATCGCCCCTGGTTGCGTGGGGAGCTCCTCGGGAAATGCGGAGGACAGCTTCTTCAGCGCCCAGCCGTACCCCACGACCGTCTTAGGCGCGAGCTGCCGATACCTCGCCTCCTCAAGATACCTGTCTGCAATCTCCCTTGTACGCAACCGCAGCCCCTCTATCCTCCGATGTTCTCAGCAGCGAGTCTTTGAGTGTCGACCGATATGCTAGTCACTCTCGCGGGAGTTGTTAAGTGCCAGCCGCACTCTCAGCGACGGCGCATCTGCGCTCTTGGCAGTTGGCGCGAATGCGCTGTCTACTGCCCACGTATGCTTCTTGTCGCCACACTCACGCGCAAGTACATTGTGCTAGTTGAAGCAGCTACCCCTCATGGCGTAACTAGGAGGCCCTCTTGATTCAGGTGTTGAGCGAGAGCAGAGCCGCAGAACTTGGAAGGTGTGCCGAAGGACGTGCGGCCCGATCTTCGGAGGTCCAAAGCCAGCCCTGAGGTCGGTAACTGGCTGTCAATGACACAGTTGTATCACTTCCAAGTTGGAACCTGACAAGCGGAATTCTGGTATGATTTGACCCACAAAGAGGGCAGCTGCTTCTGACAAGTACAAGGGTTAATTCCCAAGCAGGATGTCGTGGGTTCGAATCCCATCACCCGCTCCAATTCTTTTTTCCCGTGCCCCCTGCTACGTCGAGAGTACTCATGCGCTCGTTCGCTTATTGGAGTATCATCTCGTCAGGGCAAACTGTGCCGTTCCAAGTGCAGCGAAAATGTGAGGTGGGATGATGAAGTACGACGTAATCGTGGTTGGAGCCGGGTCGGCAGGATGCGCGATCGCGACGAGGCTGTCTGAGGCCCCTGACCGGTCCGTGCTGCTGCTTGAGGCGGGGCCTGACTACCCTGAATTCGATGCCCTGCCTGACGACCTCAAGCTGGGAAACAATGTGTGGCTGTCGGCATACGGGCCTCACAACTGGGGCTACACCGGACAAATAACGCCCGAGCAGCCGGAGCTTCAGGTCCCTCGTGGACGGGCTACAGGCGGCTCCAGCGCTGTTAACGGACA
Organism: Dehalococcoidia bacterium; assembly: GCA_021295915.1. Classification (NCBI taxonomy): domain Bacteria; kingdom Bacillati; phylum Chloroflexota; class Dehalococcoidia; species Dehalococcoidia bacterium. Next base: position 88,421 of record JAGWBK010000004.1, on the reverse strand, counting down.
GGTGCTGTTCAGGGGCATTCCCGAAGACTACGACCGCTGGGCCGAGTGGGGCAACGACGAGTGGAGCTATGTTGACTGTCTCCCCTACTTCAACAAGTTGGAGACCGACCTGGACTTCGGCGGCGACGACTTTCATGGCTCTGACGGGCCTGTCCCAGTGAAACGCTATCCTCGGAGCGAGTGGCTGCCGTATGCGCGTGTATTCGAGCAGGCCTGTGTCACGGCGGGTTACCCCATCAGCGAAGACCAGAACCACCCGGAGTCAACGGGCGTCTCACCTCGTGCCAGGAACACGATAAACGGTGTCCGAATGAGCATGGCGCTCAACTACCTCGACCTCGCCCGGCACCGGCTCAACCTGACGATCAGGGCAGGCGTAACAGCCCGCCGAATTGTCTTCGACGGCAACAGGGCTGTCGGCATCGAGGCTGAAAGCGGCGACGAGGTCTTTACAGTAGAAGCCGAGCAGATCGTCATCAGCAGCGGCGCGATCGCGTCTCCGCAGCTGCTGATGCTGTCGGGCATCGGTCCGGCCGATCACCTGCAAAGCTTGGGAATCACAGTGGTTCAAGACCTTCCCGGTGTCGGAAAGAACCTCCGGGACCATCCGGGTGCCTCAGTCATATACAGGGCCGCTGGAGAGAGACCGGACCTCCAGGCGCCGGTAATACAGGTAGGAATGAGGTACACGGTGGAGGGGTCGCCGCTGCGGAACGATATGCAGCTCAGCCCGATGCTCATGACCAGTGAGCACCGTCCCGCTCACATCGACATCAACGACGACGACAACTACATAGGCCTCGGGGCCAGTCTCCAGTTGGCGTTGGGCCAGGGTGAGCTGACCCTCCAGTCAACCGATCCTCACCAGCAGCCGTTCCTCAACTACAACTACTACCAGGAAGAAGAAGATCTCCGTCGTATGCGGGAGGCAATTCGACTCGCTGTCAGAATCGGTGACGATCCTGGTTTCAAAGAAATCTTCCTGGAACGGGTGATGCCCACTGACGACGAGTTGGAGAGCGACGACACCCTGAACGACTGGCTCCGCCGCAACTCAGGCACGTCGCATCACATCTCGGGCACCTGCAAGATGGGGCCTGACTCCGACCCGATGGCCGTCGTGGACCAGTACCTGCACGTTCGAGGCGTCGAGGGCCTGCGCGTGGCAGACGCATCGGTGATGCCCGACTGCATCCGCGCGAACACCAACGCCACGACAATCATGATCGGCGAACGTCTCGCCGACTTCTTGAAGGAGGGCAAGTAGCCAGACGGCAGCCCGCTAGATCGTCTCCGATGGGAACAGGTCTATGGGGTCGACGGCCTCCGGGATCACTCCCTGGTCGACGTTGAATCCCACGAAGGTTTCGATCGTACTCTGGGCGGCCTCGAAGTCGTAGGACAGCGCTTTCTCGTTGCCGACTATCCCGGCCATCCTGAGCAGCTGCTCGGTCCCGGGGGCTGAAGTATCTCCGGTATGCAGGCGGTCGATGTAATCGTCCTTGGCTGTGCCGAACACGTTGAAGACTTCAGTAGCAAGGTCACCATGCGACTCGAGCAGCGCGTCCTTGACCACGAGCAGGTGGCTGATCGGGTAGATTCCGGTGCTGGAGTGCCAGTCGGCGTCGAGCTGAGCCGCCTCTGGGAAGAGTGGACGGATGTCATCCGAGCCAGTTGGAGGCGCGCCAATGGCGGCGTCGATTTCACCTGAAAGCAGCATCTCCCCGAGGTCGCTGCTCTCCGAGTACGTCACGTGCGCGGGTGCCTCGTACTCCGCCACGTGCTCGTCGCCGGAGATGACCCAACTGACGGCAGAGAGATCGACATCGTACTGGCTCTGGAGGATGCCTCGGGTCCAGACGCCTGGGGTGAACGTATAGCTGCGTACGCCTACCTTCCTGCCCTCCAGGTCCTTCGGCCCTTCAATGCCACTGTGGACGTTGTAGGACAGCATCCCGTGGTAGAAGTCGCGGGTCAGAAAGACCGGGAGCGCAGTGAATCGCTTGCCGTGGGCTCGTGCGCAAAGATAGGTCGAGAGAGCCATTTCGGCAACGTCGAACTCGAGGGTACGCACCATTCGCCTGAAGATCATGGGAACGGGAGAGACTTCGGTGTGTTCCATGCTGAACATCGATGATCCGATGCTGCCGTCTTTCAGCGGTACAGTGTGGCCATAGTTTGCAACGGCGGTGCTGAGTACGAGGTCTGTCATTCTGGTAGTCTCCTGCAAAGTTGCGGTGAACTGATTCTCTTGGCGCCACATTTTACACGCAATAACGTGTTGCAGGTGAGCGAAGTCGCTCAAATGACAGGAGGGCGATCGAGTCTGTGCCCTGGCAGAGGCCACATACTGGTCTGGCAGCGACCCCTCACAGGGTCACCAAATGGAGGCTAGCGTACGCTGCCTTGCCGCTTCGAGCGGTGGTCATTCGCAAGCACGCCATGCTCAATGGAACAGGTTCCGCTCAGGGGCATGTCAGTCGAGGCTACCGCCTGCAGACCCAGGAGGCTCGCCGTGCGATTCCTGCGAAGCTCGGGAGTAACACATCGCGCCGATGAGGTACGCGCGGAGTGTGTAGCCGGTCGGGAGAGTGCCTCAAGGCTCTTCGTCAGCATTGGACGTCCTCCAATTGGTTCTAATTCGAACCAGTAGTCAGGTGAGTTGCCAGGTGCGGGCCAGGTCAAGCAGCAGTGGCCATACCGGCGGTAAGTGCCCGAGGCTCAGGCCGATCAGGTACCTGTTTGGCAGCTTGACGTAGGGAGCAACTTTGCCCCACAGGATCTCCGGCAGTTCCCAAAGAAGTCCTGCGTCATAACTATCAGTGACTGTCGCCGCCTGCGTCATGATGAGAGATTAAACAAAGTTTAAGAAAACAACCAAGAATTATTCTGGTCATTTGGAGGCAATTTTGTGGAATTTGAGGAATTGACGTGGGCCGGGCTGGTTCCCCTACCAGTACAGCAGACCAGCTATGGTGCCGGTCATGCAGGTCGCCATCGTGCCGGCCAGGATGGACTTCATGCCCAGTTGGGCGATCTCCAGGCGCCTCTCAAGAACGATAGCTCCGATTCCACCAATCATAATCCCGAGGCTCCCAAAGTTGGCAAATCCGCAGATGCTGTAGGCCATGATCAACGAGCTGCGCTCGCTGAGGCTGCCAGCAGGTAGCTCTGCCATCTGCACGTAGGCAACAAGCTCGTTGAGGACGACCTTGGTGCCCAGCAACTGGCCGGCACTGGTTGCCTCGGACCAGGGAATGCCAAGTAGCCACACGACTGGAGCTAGAAGCCAGCCGAGTATTCGTTGCATTGTCAGGGGACCGTTCAGTATGTCAGGTAGGAGTCCAAGTACGATATTGATGAACTCAACTAGAGCCACGAGAACTATGAGCATCCCGATGATGTATGCGAACAGCCGGAGTCCATCAATCGCACCACGTGCTAGCGCGTCAGCGCCGTTCTCGTAGATCTGATCGAATTCCACCTCGGCATCTTTCGATTCGACCCCAGTTCGAGGGAGTAGTATCAGCGCAATTACGATGGCGGCAGGGGCGCTGATGATCGAAGCCGTTAGAAGGTGACCTGCGGGGTCAGGAATGATCCCATCCAGAAACGAGGCGACAAGGCATAGACCGTGCCAGCAATGGTTGCCATGCCTCCTGTCATAACGATGAAGAGTTCTGAACGGGTCATGGTTAGTAGATAAGGACGAACCAGTAGAGGCGCTTCGACCATACCGATGAATACATTCGCTGCGGTAGAGAAGCTTGCTGCCCCGCTGATCCCCAGGGTCTTTGTCAGCACCCAGGCAAAGCCCCTGACGACAAATGGAAGCACTCTGTAGTGATAGAGGACTGCGGAGAGAGCGCCAATGAAGACCACCAACGGCAGAGAACGGAAGGCAAAGACAAAGGATGCGCCGGGATACGACTCCTCGAAAGACAGTGGCCCGCCGCCGAGGTAACCGAAGACCAGGGACGTACCGGCCTCAGTCGCACGTACGAGTGCATCGACTCCGTTTCCAATCCAGACGAACAGAGTCTGGGAACCTGGCAGCTTGATGAGAAGCAGAGCGAGACCAATCTGGACAGCCAGCCCAATTCCTGCAGTTCGCCATGGGAATGCGCGCCTATTCTCACTAATTGCCCATGCGACCGCGACCAGAGCCACCATACCCGCAATTCCCTGTGCGACTAACAGTCCCATTGAAACTACTTCCTCCATTCAAAGACCGCGCGTTGGGAGAACGTCGCGAGCTAGGCTAGAATCGTCTTATGAGGGTGTACTGCTTTCCCATGCTCGTAGCGGTTCTACTTGTGATCGGCTGCTCGACAGAAACCGCTCAACCGAGTGATTCCAATCTCGTCAATCCGGAGGTTGAGTTAATGCCCGCTCTGGGCGGCCTGGACTTCGATAAACCCATTGCCCTTGTTTTCCCTGTAGACGGAACATCGGATGGCTACATAGTAGAACAATCCGGCAGAGTCCTGTCGGTTACCTCGAAGAGCGACGAATGGATGGTCAGCGAGTTCCTGAACATAGAAGGCCGCGTGAGCGATCGTGGAAGGGAGGAAGGGCTGCTCGGCCTGGCGCTGAGCTCCAACTTTCCATCAGAGCCCTACATATACGTGAACTACACGGCTGCAAACCCAAGGAGGACAGTGGTATCCCGATTCTCTGTAAGTACTGCTGACCCGGTCGTGGCTCAACCAGATAGCGAACATGTCGTTCTCGAAGTCGCACAGCCATACTCCAATCACAACGGGGGCCAACTGCTCTTCGGGCCAGATGGCTATCTCTACGTTGGATTTGGCGACGGGGGGTCTGCCGGTGACCCGAGGGACCATGGACAGAATCCAGGGACTCTCCTCGGCACAATAGTGCGGTTTGACGTATCCTACCTGGCTTCAGCGGGGACATATGCCATTCCAGACGACAATCCCCTCATTGGTCAGGACGGGGTAAGGCCCGAGGTGTGGGCATTCGGACTCCGAAACCCGTGGAGGTTCACCTTCGACCGTGACACGGGAGACCTGTGGGCAGCGGATGTCGGCCAGAACGAACGCGAAGAGGTGAATGTGATCCAACCTGGCCTCAACTATGGATGGAATGTCATGGAAGGGTCGCTGTGCTACGGGCGGGGCAATGAGAATTGCAGCAGGGAGGGCCTGGAACTTCCGGTAACCGAATACGGGCGCGCTGGCGGCTGCTCGATCACTGGCGGTTACGTCTATCGTGGCGAAAGAATACCGGGATTGTACGGATCATATGTTTATGGAGACTTCTGTAGCGGTAAAATATGGTCGTATGACCCAGACAGCAAAGAGGACACCCTGCTGATCGATACAGACCTGAGCATCTCGACATTCGGCGAAGACCAGGAGGGTGAGCTGTATGTAGTCTCTCTGGATGGGGGTGTTTACGTCATTGAAAGGACCGAGGAAACTCGCTGACCACTACAAGTATCCAGGTACCATATGAGAATGAATCCCTTTGAAGACCATGTCCTAACGGGAATGACAGTCTCGAATGGAGAGTTTCTCGAATGGGGACGGCGCACTTACGTAATGGGTATCGTAAACGTCACTCCGGACTCATTCTCGGGTGATGGCCTCGACACTGACATCGAAGCGATAGTCGACCAGGCCGTGCGAATGGTGAGCGACGGCGCCGACATGATCGACATCGGTGCTGAGTCAACAAGGCCAGGCTCATCCCCCATTAGCGACGAGGAAGAACTGGCGCGACTCATCCCCGCACTAAGGGCAGTGCGTAATCAGGTAAGAGTGCCCATCAGCGTAGACACGTACAAATGCCATGTGGCTCTCCGGGCACTGGAGGAAGGCGCTGATATTCTCAACGACGTGTGGGGGCTGAAGGCTGACCCAAAGATGGCTGACGTCGCAGCCAAGTACGATGTGCCCATCATCATCATGCACAACCAGAAGACACGAAAGTATCGAGACCTGCTGCCGGACATGATCGACAGTCTCTCACGAAGCATCTCAATAGCAAAGTGCGCAGGCATAGCCGAGAGCCAGATCATCCTTGATCCCGGAATCGGATTCGGTAAGAGCGCAGACCACAACCTGGAGGTGCTGAGGAGGCTCTCTGAATTCCAGCTTCTAGGTCACCCGGTACTGGTGGGGACGTCCCGGAAGTCGACAATTGGTAGTATACTTGGTCTCCCTTTGGAACAGCGGGTAGAAGGCACCGCCGCGACGGTGGCGCTGTCCATTGCAGGGGAAGCCGACATCGTAAGAGTGCATGACGTCAAGGAGATGGTCCGCGTGAGCCGTATGAGCGACGCTATTGTCCGCGGATGGAGGCCACCAGATTGGCGCAGATGAATGATGAGATGGTCACGGCATATCTGGGTTTGGGTTCCAACATCGGTGACCGAAATGCGAGTCTCAGAGAGGCGATCATACGGCTCGGAGACCCCGAAGCACTTACTGTCGTCGCAACGTCATCGATTTACGAGACGGCTCCCTGGGGTTACACTGACCAGCCGGTTTTTCTGAACTGCGTGGTGGAAGTAGAAACGCGATTTTCACCCGTCAAGCTTCTGAAACGGATCGAGCGAGTAGAGCAGGAAATCGGTCGCACTCCGACCTGGCGCTACGGCCCCAGGCTGATAGACGTGGACATACTCCTGTATGGGGACGTGTGTCTGCGACTATCTGATCCTGATCTGACCATTCCTCACCCGCGCATGGAGCAGAGGGCTTTCGTGATGATACCGCTCGCTGAAATCGCCGGTGACGTAGTTCATCCCGTGCTTAACCGGACGATTTCCGACCTATCCTCCACCATTGACGGAACAGAGGGCGTCAGACTATGGGCACACCGGCGAGAGCTTGGTGACCTAGTGGGGCGCGAAGCTCCCCAATAACTTAATGTGCAAGCGAACGCATCGGCCTAGCGCATAGCAAGCCCGGTTGCTGAATGGACTTCTGCAACCTTCAGGAACTTGACGCTTCCCTCCAGAGTCTGCAGCCTGTTACGCCTAAAGTAATCGGAAGTAGCGTGTCAACGAATGCCCAGATTACCCATGCCTGGTGGTTGCCGTCCAGGCTGTCAGCACCGTTTGCAAGGAACGAGATCCAGTTGTGGAGGAAGATGATTGTCACGGCAGACGTCAGGTAGAAGAGCGCGTTGCTCTCCAGGTAGGAGCGAGTTATCGATTCGGCCTGCCCTTCGGCCTCAACTTCCCTTTTGCGCTGGTAGTTGAAGACGAGCGCAAGTACTAGACCTACCAGCATCAGTACATCCAGGACGTACCAGATGCTCAATACGTCGATGGAGTCAGCCAACAGCGAGTTGACTATGAAGAAGGCGGCTACGACAACACCGACGATAACCAAGTATGCCCCGACAAGTTTCTTGAGTCCCAAGATGCCTCCCTTCCGTAGTTAGCATTGGTATCCAATACTGTCCCACGCGCAGTTGCCAGCAAACACTAGCATTGACTTAGATTCTGTGGATCATCCCCAAGGTATCACGCACTTTGACCGCAGTGTCAACCAAAGCCTATCAGCACATCCAACTTCCCGCATAATTTCGGCCAATAGCTCCTGGTTCAGCTTTTGACACTCCGCCTCCTTGGGCTATACTCTCTATTTGTAGGTTCCCTCTGTGGAACTCGTCTTACATCGAAAGAGATTTAGGGCTTTCGGGGCCCTGGACAGCGGAAGGAAACGACATGAAACTCGGCAGGGTCGTCATTCCGATAGTTGCCACCATCGCCATCGTGGCTATTGGCGTGGTTGCGGTCGCTCTGGTTTCCAATGGAGTTCTGGCCTCAGAGCCACCAGAGGACCCGGATCCCACAGCAACTCCCCTTCCCGCTTCTCAGGCGGGAACGCAGGTGATTCCCAAGTTGGAACTTGTCGATCAGCCAAAAGAGATCGAGCTGGTCCTCCCTGACATTCCTGCTAAGCCCGAGGTGAGTGCACAGCAGTCTGCTCCGACATCGACAACTGGCCGAACCGAACCCCCTCCGCAGCCGCAGGGTCAGGCCTACACGTGGGAGGACGGTGACCGGACGCTCTCAGTACTGCTTCAAGAGGACCTGACCGTCCAGAAGACAACTGAGATTGAGACTTCGGACGTTGTCCTCGTCAAGGGTGCCGTCGAGAGCATCATCGAGAGGCAGGATCGGCATGGAACCGATAATGGGCCAGTGTTCAAGTCCGAATCCGGCGGCGGGCTTATGACCCTTCCTGGAGGGGTCCTGATTGCTCTGGATCCAGAATGGGATCAGTCAGCAGTAGACAGTTTCTTCGAGGACCATGGCATCGCTGCAGACCAGGTCTCAGAACTGGGCTTCATTGAAAACGGCTTCCTAGTTGAGACAGACTCGGGATTCCCCTCGCTCGACCTCGCAAACGAACTAGCCAATCAGGATGGCGTGCTGATCTCAAGTCCCAACTGGTCCAGAGAGGTAGAGCCGAAGTAATATATTCCTTCGGCTCGGAAGTTCCATGTTCTCGGACCTGATGCGACTAAGCAGAACAGGAGCCGCCCTGCGTCTGGTCTTCTCACACCTAGCATGGTTGATTGTGATCCTGACGGCAGTCACGGCCACTTTCCTCATCGCTGGCACGTATAGCATCCATGGTCAATCACCCGACGACCACGGCAACACGCCCGCGACAGCCACGCCAATTACGCTCGGCACGTCCATTTCAGGTCGCATTGATCCAGGAGACGACATTGATGTCTTCGAGATCGACCTGTCGCAGGCGACTGGAGTAACTGACATCTAGGCGTACACCACAGGGGAGGTGGATACGGTTGGTGGACTCTATGACAGCGAGGGGACTCTCCTGCTGTTCAATGACGATGGCTCCCATCGGGAAGGACCTAGGAACTTCGACCTTCGGCGGATAGTCTCCCCAGGCGTTTACTATGTGGTGATCGTGAGCTGGCGACCAATCCCAGGTGAATATGTCCTACGGGTCTGCATCTAAATTCAGCCTCTATCTATAAAATCGGAGGCCTGTCTATAAATTCAGCGCCCTGTCTATAAAATGACCCGTGCACTTTGGGGTTCACGAATTTATATGCAAACCCATGTCCTACATACGAATGCTGTGACTGATCCCGGTAACTCGCTGGACACTGCCACGAACCTCACTTTAGGTTCGCCAGTGGGGGGCACACTAATCGAGGATGAAGAAGAGGAGTACTGGAGGCTCGACTTTACTACGCAGACCTATGTGGTTATTGATGCCGTAACGTCAAGTAAGGTCTCACTGGACGCCGAGATACTAGACGCTAGCGGTACGGAGTTGGGAGAGAATATCTACTCGTTTGATGGCTTCTTGGGTTATGTACCCGGTGATGGGCTCATCATCAGGGAACGACTCAGCCCCGGGACATATTTCATAAGAGTCAAACTCGCAAGCAGACTAGAACCCAGGCCCGTCCCATACTCAATTGTAGCAAGTGAAGATGTCCAATTCGCTCAGTACTTCGACACCTGCAATGCCAGGACGCAGGCCCTGAACAACCCTTCGATCAGTGATCCTCTATATGCCTGCCAGTGGCATCTGGAAAGTAACGAATACGTCGACATCAATATCGAGTCCGCTTGGGACGCCGGTGCGCTGGGCGAAGGCGTTAACGTCGCGCTTGTGGACCAAGGGCTGGACTACCGACACGAAGACCTCAAGGATAATGTCGACCTCACGCTAAGTCACGACTACAACGACGAAGACGAGATATACGACAGATCGGAGCACCATGGGACACACGTGGCAGGAATCCTTGCGGCTCGTGACAACTCTGTCGGAATGCGCGGGGTCGCACCTAGGGCCACACTCTTTGGGTACAACCCTCTGAGTGGTTTCACACGAATCTCTGAACTTGCCGACGCGATGACTCGGAATGCAGACATAACTGCAGTGTCCAACAACAGTTGGGGGATTCGCCAGAGCGTACGAGCCAAGAGGGTCAGCACGCTGTGGGAGCGGGCCATCGAGTCAGGGCTGGACACCGGGTACGGAGGTAAGGGCACATTCTACGTATTCAGCGGAGGGAATGGCCACCTGCTTGGCGACGACTCTAACCTGGACGAGTATGCCAACTACTACGGTGTAACAGCAGCTTGCTCAGTACAAGGGTGGGGGGCAAGAGCTCCACATTCTGAGATGGGAGCAAATCTGTGGGTGTGTGCCCCATCAAACGAGAGACCGGGCGTGCGCGGTCTGGCAGGCAGGTTCGGAGTCGTAACGACTGAGCACTCAGACAACTATGTGCAAGACTTTGGGGGTACGTCAGCCGCGGCTCCAGTCGTCTCTGGAGTGGCCGCACTGATGCGCAGTGTTAACCCTGAGCTTACGTGGCGTGACCTCAAGCTCATCCTGGCGGCTTCCGCTCAGAAAAACGATCCAAACAATGCCGGCTGGGAAGATGGCGCCAGAAAGTATAGGTCAGGCTCTGCTGCGGACCGCTACCACTTCAATCACGAATTCGGATTCGGTCTCGTGGACGCCGGTGCGGCTGTTGAGCTTGCTACGGAATGGGTAAACGTACCCTATCTGGAGATTGGGGGCGCATCATCTGGCAAACTCAGTACGACTATTCCTGACGCTACATTGGACGGGGAAAGTACCACTGTCAGCAGCTCAATCACGCTGGAGAACGACATTGGATTTACTGAGTTCGTTGAGGTAAACATCGAACTTCGACATCGGTCATTCAGGGACTTGGAAGTTGAACTTGTCTCCCCATCGGGAGCAGTATCGAGATTGCCTGTCCCACACGATACATCTACAGACTTGTTCACGTACACGGACTTCATTCCCCTTTATGGGTCATTCAGGTTCGGCTCGGCTCGGCTCGACACCTGGGAGAGGATCCGAATGGAGAGTGGACACTTAGGATAACCGACCGAATTAACGCGGGCGAAGGAACTCTAGAGTCCTGGGACATATCGATCTACGGTCATAGACCAGTTCCTGACGCTCCCATCGTGTCCCCAGTTACTCCGGGACGCGGGTCCCTGTCAGTAACTTGGAGTGAGCCTGATAACACAACAGACTTTGACGTGACCGCTTATGACCTGCGCTACAAGCGTTCCGATGACAATTACGAATTCATTGCAAACTGGAACATTCACAGGGAAGTGTGGACTTCTGCCGTTGGCGGCAACCTCGATTATGAGGTCACCGGACTGGCTGGTAACACGTCTTATGACGTGGAAGTGAGGGCAGTCAATCAATGGGATCCTGGCGAGTGGTCTGATATCGTATCGGGAACGCCGGCCAATGTACTTCCTTCGTTTGCAGAGGGAAGCACCACGACGAGATCAGTTGAGGAGAATACGCCCGCCGGAGGCAGTGTTGGCAACCCAGTTGCGGCTATAGATGACGATTCGCCCACTTACACCATGACCGGCTCAGACGCGGCTCTCTTCGATATCGACGGGGCAACGGGTCAGGTTCTTGTGGGCTCGGGAACGAATCTGGACTATGAGTCCGGGGTCACAGAATACTCCGTGACTGTAACCGCGACTGATCAGTCACAAGAGGTTGCGACAATTGACGTGACCATTAGTGTTCTGGACGTGAGTCTCGGCACAATAGGCGACACCTACGATGTCGACGTCAATGAGGCAATAGATGAAAGCGAAGTACTTGCAGCGGTACAGGACTACTTTGCCGGCCTAATCACTGGTGGGGAAGTTCTGGAAGTAGTACGCCTATTTTTTGACAGGTGATGCAAGGGCAAAGATTCAGGCGGCTCGCGTTCGTGGTCAGCAAATGTATGCGGGAATCAGGGGCAATGCCCTGCTATCTTCGGGCTTGCCGCCTGACCCAAGTGGCCTTCGCCCTGCCAGACTCGAGCCTTCTCTTCAGCATCCAGAGCAATGCGACGACCCCTGCCAAGAGCATCGCCGTGAGGGTATCTCCACCTTGAAGGGCTTGCCAGGCGTCCAGTCCAATTCCAGGGATGATCAGGCTGCCAATCACCACCGCTAAAGCGACGAGGATCATCCTGAATGGATGGGTGAGCACGTGACCTCTCAGGATCGAAAGTGAAGCGGCCACTGCGAATGAGATTCCGAAGTATGTCCCTATTCCGAATGCCCAGTGCCAGAGCACGTAGACGCTGATCGCCGTAATCGGAGCGATCAGCCATAGGCGTGTCCCACGAAGTCCCTGACGCCACCTTTTACGAGCATCTCTGGATTCCTTCTTCAGTAACTTCGATACGAACCTGATTGGGCCTGCTCCTTGTGCAAACGCGCGAGAGATCACCTGCTCTCCTAGAGTGAAAGCCCGCTCCCAGATTTTCAACTGCAATTTGGGTCTGCTTTGTAACCTCTTAGAGCTTTGATACCTCATTGACGTCACCTGTTGGTCAAAGTTCCTGAAAACAGTGGTAGAAGCGAGGTATGTTACGCGAGACAGTTGTGCTAGGGTGGAGCGGGAATGACCCTGTAGTAATGCACTAGCAAGGGGGGCGAGTATTGACGGAGTTCCTGGCTGAAATCAGCGTACGGCGGCCGTGGGTAACAGTCATAGTCTGGGTTGTCATCGTTGTCGTAGGGCTCGGACTGGTTCAAAGCCTGCTGCCGAGCGCAACTACAACTGACTTCCGGCTGGCGGGACGGTACGAGTCTGAAAGGGCGGCAGCGCTCCTGGAAGAGAGGCTGCGTGGACCTGAGAGGCTTGCGGAAATCGTTATCGTGCAGTCACCAACGTTGACTGTGCAGGACGAAGCATTTCGAGCCAAGGTAGAAGCCGTACACCAATCCATCGTCTCGTTAGGGCCAGACACTATTTTTGGCGGTATCAACGGCGAGCCGTTTTTCCACTATTACCAGGTGGCTGAGGCGGGGCCGCTCATTCCCGATGAGGTCCGTGAGCAGGTACTTCCCCTGATGGTATCGGCGGATGGGCGGACCGCGTTGATCCACTACACTCTTTCAGGAGATTCCCAGGAGGCTACGGCCAACGTCGAGGCCGTATTCCATCTGGTCGAGGAAGCGAACGAGGCTGACGACTTCCTTGTCTTGATCGGAGGAGACGCCAGCGTCGCCTACGAAAACAACGAGATGGCCCAGCACGACCTCGAGAAGGGAGAACGGTTCGGCGTGCCAGTGGCGCTGCTAGTGCTGTTGGTGCTGTTCGGGGCCGTCGTAGCAACTTTGCTGCCCCTTGGTCTTGCAATCGTCTCCATAGTGATTGCAATGGCGGCAGTTGCGATAGTCGGCCAGTACAACCAGCTCGTCTTCTTCGTCACCATGATGGTCGTCATGATTGGGCTGGCAGTGGGAATTGATTACTCCCTCTTAATAGTGTCGCGATTCAAGGAGGAGTTGGAACGAGGACTTCCAGTTCGCGAGGCAGTCACGAAGACTGGGGGAACAGCCGGCCGCACGGTCTTCTTCAGCGGCGCGACGGTGGTACTGGCGCTGATTGGCCTTCTCATTGTGCCTGCGTCCTTTTACCAGTCGCTCGCTCTAGGGGCCATACTCGTGGTAATCGCGTCTCTAGCGGCGACACTTACCTTGCTCCCGGCTGTCCTCGCGATACTTGGCCCCAAGGTAGACTTCCTCACTGTACCCTTCATTTCGAGGTTTTCTCTGAAGACGCCTGAGGCGTCCGTAGACGGCTTCTGGGAGTCCATTACGCGGGCGGTTACGCGGTTCCCTGCGATTAGCATTCTCGCCGTTGGCGTTCCCATGATCGTCATCACTCTGTTCTATTTTGACCTCGGATTCCTGGGTATCGATGGCATAAAGACCGGACTCAACGATGTAAATACGTTCCCTGACAGTGCCGAGACCAAGGAGGCATTCCTGCTCCTGGAGGAGGAGTTTTCCGTCGGCGAGGTGAGCCCCGCGGGTGTTCTGAATCCAGCTGAGATCGTCATCGACGGCGACGTCAACGACTTAGCTGTCCAGCAGGCAATTGGGAAGCTGCAGCAGTCAATCGTGGCGTCGCCCGACTTCTCTGTACCGCCCGTATTACAGGTCAACGATGCCGGAGATCTTGCTTTACTTACTCTCCCATTCCCGGGAGAGTCGACGAGTCGGGCGGCCACTGCCGACATAGCTACTCTACGCGAGGAGCTGATTCCCGAAGCATTTGATGGGGTACCAGCGGAGGTCTACGTAGGCGGGCTTACGGCAGAGTCGGCAGACTTCTACGGCATAGTGGACCGCTATACGCCGATCGTATTTGCGTTTGTTCTCGGACTGAGCTTTGTCATCCTGATGATGGTGTTCAGGTCGATCGTGATCCCATTGAAAGCCATCATCATGAATCTCCTGTCAGTAGGTACGACTTACGGACTGCTGGTGCTGGTGTTCCAGAAGGGAATTGGCGCCAGCCTGTTTGGTTTCGACCAGGCAGAGGTGATCGATGCGTGGCTGCCGCTGTTCCTGTTTACAATCCTTTTCGGACTGTCCATGGACTACCACGTCTTCCTGCTCAGCCGTATCAGGGAGAGGTATGACGAGACCGAGGACAACACGGAAGCGGTGGCCTACGGCCTGCGTTCTACTGCGGGGATTATCACTGGCGCCGCTCTGATAATGGTGGTCGTGTTCGGGGCATTTGCTTCTGGGGAGACCATAGTCAACCAGTTGATGGGATTCGGGCTCGCAATTGCCGTTCTTCTGGATGCCACGCTCGTACGCTCGATCCTGGTGCCGGCGAGCATGGAAGTGCTGGGCCGAGGTAACTGGTACCTCCCTTCCTGGCTGAATTGGGTGCCCGACCTCCGTGTGGAAGCACCTGAAGAGCACTAGGGACGGGAGCAGGGTCGCCAGGACGCAGAGAAGTACCTCCTGACTACGCGGCCGGCTACGAGACTACCCGGGCACTCGATCGTGGCATGGTGTCCAACAACGCGGCCCATGCCACAATTAGATACCCCGAGGCGGACGCCTCGGAACTCTAGCTAGCGTAAGGCCCCCCGTGAGGGGAGTTCACCCCGTTACGACTGACCTAATTTCCTCGCGCTCAGACGGGGTCATCACCCACTCTATGGCTTTCGCGTTCTCTTCCATCTCTTCCGGCCGTCTGGTGCCAACCAGGGCGACCGACACGGTGGATTCGGAGGCAACCCAGCTGAGTGCTAGCTGGGCAACAGTCAGACCCTTGTCGGCGGCGATTTCCTTCAGGTGGTTGACCTTGGCTAGATTGTCGAGGAAGTTTTGGCCCTTGAACAGCGGCTGACCGAAAGCCATAAGGCTCCGGCGCCAGTCGTCGTCTTCGAAGGTGGTGTCAGGCGTCATGGTACCCGTCAGAAGGCCGTGAGCCAGAGAGCCGTAGGCCATGATTCCCATTCCATTGTCCCGGCAGAAAGGGACGATCTCGGGCTCGGGCCTGAAGTCGAACAGGTGGTAGCCAACCTGGTTGGTGACGATTGGGAATACTTCCAGGCATTCAGCCATCTGCTGGGGGCTGAAGTTGCTCACTCCGCCGTACCTGATTTTGCCCTGCCGTTGGAAATCTGAGAAGGCTTCCATTGGCTCGGACATTGGTCGCGATTCATCAGGCCAGTGAATCAGGAAGAGATCCAGGTAGTCTGTGCCCAACCTTGTCAGGCTCTCGTTCAACGACCTCTCCAGCGCCTCACGAGAGCTGTCACGCTGCGACGGCGCGCCGGGCTCTTCCCACGAGAGGCCTCCCTTGCTGACGATTACGATGTCCTGTCGCCTGCCTTCGACGGCCCTGCCAAGTAGTTTCTCTCCTTCGCCCCAGCCGTAAACGGCTGCCGTGTCGAAGAGCGTAACGCCGAGGTCCATCGACCGGTGGATTGAATTGATCACCTGCTGTTCGTCAAAAGACCCGTAGTGGCCACGGCCCATGGGCCACCCTCCGAATCCAACGACGGAGGTCTCGAGGTCCGATGAGCCGAATTTCCTATATAGCATTCGCGTCCCCTGTGGTCTCTAGTTCTGGAGGATCTGTACCTTCACAGATCCGCTGTTCTTGTCGTAGGCGGTCTCGAACGCGCTCTGGATGTCTTCAAGGCCGTACTTATGGGTTACCATCTGTTCGAGGTCTGTCTTCCCACTAGCGATCATATCGATGGCGAGCTCGTAGTCATGCCGGCCGTCGAGGACGCTGTAGCACGATGAAAAGACTATCGACTGCTCCTTGAGCATCGGTGTCAGGAAATCGAACTCGAATGGCCTGCGAAAGCCGCCTACGACGACGATTCGTCCCTGTACACGGGTTACCTCCACTGCCTGGGCAGCGGTGGCGGACTGGTGTCCGCCGACGGTCTCGATTGTAAGGTCGGCTCCACGCCCGCCGGTGGATTCTGCAACTGCGTCCCAGAAGTCTGGGCCCCGATCCGAGTACACCTCGTCAGCGCCTAGCAACTTTGCCATAGTAGCCTGCTGCTCGTAGCGGGCGGTTGCGATCACTTTGCCTGCGCCGAGAGCCTTGGCCGCCGCGATGGACGTCAGGCCAATGTTGCCGCTCCCAAGGACAGCTACCACTTCCCCGCCCTGCATCTGCCCACGGCGTACCCCGTGTACCGAGACGGCGAGAGGTTCGACCAGCGCGGCTTCTTCCCACGTCAGGTTTCCGACAGGGTAGCAACCAATTGCACGGCGCTTCATATACTCTGCGAAGCCGCCGCCCTCACTCGGGGCCATGTTCTGGCACGCTCGAAACTGTCCCTGCCGGCAGTACCAGCAGGTAGTGCAGGCGCGACCGTGCCCAATGATCTCAATGGCCACGCGCTCTCCGAGCAGAGCCGAATCCACATCATCCCCAATTTCGACGACCTCCCCGGCGACCTCGTGTCCAGCCGGCAGCTTGTCGGGTTCAGTCTTGTCGACATTCATCTGAAGGTCAGACCCGCATATGCCGACGGACCGGACGCGAACGACTACGTCACCCCTGCCCACTTCGGGTCTCGGAATGTCTCTGACTTCCATGCCTCCGTCGCCGTCGAAAAATGCGCCACGCATCGTCGCCATGTCGTGCCCTCCTGGTAATGCTATGAGTTAGCTTCGAGATATGTCCTGGCCCCACTCAGGATCAGTTCAGGCAGATTGATCGCAGATGATATATCCGTAGACATCTTACGCCCAGCGGCGTGGATACGATCTTCCACCGAGGCTTCCGCCGCCTTGACTTCGGGATGATCAGGTTGACCAGGATATCCCATAGACTGCGCCAGGTCGTTTGACCCCCAAGCGAAGGCGTCGATGCCGTCTACTGCAAGGATTTCGTCGAGATTTGAGAACGCGGTCGCAGTCTCGAGCTGCGCCATGACCAGCATGTTCTCATTGGCGAGCTTCATATACTCGGTGCGCTTCAAGCCTGGCTGGTCAAGTAGGCCTCCGTCATTGTAGAAGGTGCCTCGACCGCCACCCCAGCTGCGCTGTCCGTCGGGTACGAATCGGCAGGCGTCTACAAGCTGCTTAGCCTGCTCGGCAGTATCTACGTGGGGCCCAAGTACACCGATGACCCCACGATCAAGGAACTGGTTGATCGTTGAAGACATGAGGTTTGGGACCCTGGCGGTCACAGTGAGACCGTAGCCGTCTGCGGCCCGGACCATAGCGTCGATAGACTCCGGTGAGAAGAGCCCATGCTCGCCGTCCAGGTTTATGTAGTCGAAACCACCGAGCATGCCGACTAGCTCTATGGCTTCTGAAGACGGATAAACGAGCCCCAGACCAAGGCCTTTCTTCCCTTCCCGGTTCTTAGCAAATATGTTGTTTACGCGGTACGTTGGCATCATGCGCTCCTATGAACTGGCGGTCTATCAAATGTCCTGGACCAATGCAGGGTCCACGTCTGCTGTGTTTATCTGAGCGG
The DNA here is from genome assembly GCA_021295915.1 of Dehalococcoidia bacterium. Lineage (NCBI taxonomy): Bacteria > Bacillati > Chloroflexota > Dehalococcoidia > Dehalococcoidia bacterium. The sequence continues at coordinate 70,614 of JAGWBK010000004.1, read as the reverse complement.
AGGCATGACATTTCTGAGCCAGGAGCCCAGGTCAGCCATGACTTCGTTGTTGATCTCATGGGCGATGTGATACTCATGGTACTCAGGGGAGTAGCCGCTCTCAGTAAGGAAGTCCCTGGAAGTCCGAGCGTGTTCTACGCCAATTACTGTGTCCTGTGTCCCATGAGCTACAAAAATGGGCTGGTCCCTGTGTTCGGGCAGACGTCCTGATATTCCCTCAGGGTTGGACACTCTTCCGCTGAGTATGACCAGGCCGGGGAACTTATCGGGTCTCGGAAGACCGAACCTATACGTCATCATGCCACCCTGAGAGAAGCCACCCATGACGATGCCGCCGTCGGTAACACCGTGACGTTCCTCAATCTCGTCGTAGAAGCCTACGAGGAGCTCTTCGGCCCGTTCCGCTGCCCTCTCTGCAGTATGAACATCCGCTGAACCTCCTGAGGGCGTCCAAGCGTAGCCGGTCACATTGGGAGCGATCGGAAACTGGATGGGAGCGTTTGGGAAGAAGTAGAGGTAGCCTGTACGGTCGAGCATTGTAGACAGACCAGCGAGGTCTCTCATGCTAGCTCCGTAACCGTGGAGCAGGACAACCGCGGGATATTCCTGCTGAGGGTCGAAGTCGTCTGGTTCGACTATCAGGTACGTAAGTGAGTTGCCGTCGATCTGTCGAGCCTGCAATTAGCCCTCCTGTGTCGGCGGATAGGGTAATACCGCCTTCACCCTTTGGCAACATCACACTTGAACGCTCTACGTACCAGCAATTAGAATCGCACGCAGTCCAGAGAGTACGCAAAGGCGAGAGGAAACTTACCGAGGATGAGCAAACTTATCGAATTGATTGAAAGACTTGGTCAGCAGTCGGCACAGCCGATCGGATTCGGGGCGCTGACCGGCCGAGTCGAGTCCCCACCCACTATGGCGTTGATTGGTAGTACTGCGGCGAGTGAGTCTGCTTCTCTCATCGCCAGTGGGCTACCTGACGGTGTTGACGCGATCGTTTTCTCAGACTCAGAGGCCAGGGCGGTGCTCGATGCCGCCGGAACCGGTGTGCCGGATGACACGGTGTGGGGAGCCAACGGCAGTAGCTTGGGCAACGACGACCTCGATGCGTTGATCGATGCTGGCTGCGACTATCTCGTGATCGAATCTTCTGCTCCCGCTGGCGTAGTGGGCCATCCTGACCTCGGAACCATCGTCACTACCGATGAGCCTGTCGATCGACTGACAGGGGCCGCGCTCAGGTCCCTGAAGGTAGATGGATCGCTCAATACCTCGGGAACCGGCACAGGCGGAATTAACTTCGGCACACTGGTCAACGTTGTGAAGGTTGGCGCCTCGATTGGTGGGGTTATGCTTGTACAGGCGCGTGAAGCTGTATCTGATGCTGACCTCATGGCCTTGAGGGATGCAGGAGTCGATGGACTCGTGGTCCCTCTGGATGATGAGGCGCTGGTCAAGCAGTTGGTCAAGTCGATCCGCGGGCTTCCACCTCGCCGCAAGTCCGAGGCGAGGGGCCTTTCGCCCTCTGCGCCCAGAAACGAAGACTAGTGACCGACCGCCAGCCGGTCGATGAGAAACTGCGGCAGGCCGTGTAAGCGCATCTTTTGCTGGGTTGCCGAGATGTCGTACTCAACCCGGAAGTGTGTGACGGTCTCGTCGTCGGAGTCATAAATGGCGTAAGGCGCCCTGGGATCGCCGTCCCGCGGCTGTCCTAACCCGCCGGGGTTAACTATCAGCCGCTGGTCCTCCAACGGATACGGTGTCCCATACACCGGCGAGAAGAAGCGCGCTCCCCTGGTGTCTTCCGACATGCGGCAAATGAACGGGACATGGGAGTGTCCGACCAGGCACCAGTAAGTGTCGAAGTGGTTGAAGCAGGCCACGGCGGCGCGTTCGGAGACCACATATTCCCATATCGGGTCACGAGGGCTGCCGTGGACGATCGTGAACTCGTCAATTTCCAGGCTGAGGGGCTGTTCACCGAGGAATTGAATCCTGTCCTGATCCAGCACCTGAGCCGTCCAGGTATTGGCCGCGGCGGCGTGTTCATTGAAGGCCTCAAGGCTCAACTTACCGATGCTGGCCAGATCGTGATTCCCTGCAACGGCACGGTGGTCGTGTTCGCGGATGAGGTCGATAACAGCCGCCGGGTCGGGACCGTATCCCACCAGGTCTCCCAGCGACCAGATTTCATCGAAACCTGCTCGGTCCCTTGCATCCTCTATAACACTGGAAAACGCTTCCAGGTTGCTGTGGACGTCTGAGACTATCAGAGCCTTCAATCGGTGCCTCGCCTTGTTGGAGCTAAGTCAGCCTGAATATAATACACGAGTTGGGAGGGACCACCGATCGACATAACCTACCCTGCCCTCGAATCGGATACTACCGAGGGAAATTCGATCAGAATACTCCATGCACATCAGTCTCCACTCACACTCCACTTCGATGACCCATGATGTCGGCCGGGCGATCGGCTCGAATGTCAGGCCTGGCGACATCGTGCTTCTGTCGGGAAGCCTTGGAGCCGGAAAGACCACACTCACCCAGGGAATTGTGTGGGGACTCGGGTCACCCGAATACGCTCGGAGTCCAACGTTTGTGCTGGTCAACGAGTACCGAGCCAACATTCCTGTCTACCATATGGACCTCTACCGCCTCGACACCTTCCACGAGGTAGACGGATTGGGGCTGGACGACTACCTGTACGGCGACGGCGTCTGCGTAATCGAGTGGGCTGACAAGGCTCCCGGCTACTTTCCAGAGGGGCACCTTCTGGTGCGAATCACCAGCATTTCTGACGATGAGAGGGAGTTCAACGTTCAGAGTGCAGTCAATAGCCACGGCGCGATTTTTGAAGCCCTGACACAACTCAGCAAGTCTTCGTAGTCTGTTGGAACTTCAGATAGACACCTCAACCAGGTACGCCTCCGTCGGCTTGTCGGTGGAAGGCGAGTCGCGAATCGAGATTTCGTGGCGCTCTGAACGCAATCACTCCGTTGAGTTGACCCCGGCGATTAACAGGGCACTTGAACAGGCAAAGTCGCGCATTCCAGACTTGACTGCAGTCTTTGTGGCGTCCGGCCCTGGAGCGTTCAGCGCGCTTAGGGTTGGGATGAGCACAGCAAAGGCGATCGCCTCGACCAGGGGAATTCCACTAGTCACAGTTGGCACTCTGGAGATCGAGGTCGAACCGTATAGGGGCCTTGGAATGCCCATATGCGCCATCACTACTGCGGGTCGAAACCGCCTGTACGTAGGGCGTACAGATGGGAACTCAGACGAACTGGCACTGCAAGTAAGCGCGCTTGAAGAGTTCCTCAACCATACAGGGCCAGGCGTGCTGTACTGCGGCGAGGCTGTGTCAGACGTCGAGGAGCAACTGGCTGCCAGCCTCGGGAGCAATGCCGTAGTCCTCAACTCCCATCCTCCAACACGGCGAGTCTCAACCATTGCGAACATGGGCTACAGGAAGCTCCAGAACGGTGAGACTGTCGATCCCAGCACGGTCGAACCCATATACCTCAGAAGCTCTCAGATAGCCTCAGCCGCACGCCGCTGGGGTCAGACAGTCAGCTAACCTGGTCAACAATTACATTAGAAGGACGTTAATTGGAAACCACACTCGTGCTACTAAAGCCAGACGCAGTCCAGAGAGGGCTCATTGGCGAGATCGTAAACAGACTTGAGAAGACCGGTCTTAAGATTACCGGCATGAAACTCATGCAGGTGTCGCAAGTGCTTGCGAATCAGCACTATGGTGAGCATGTCGGCAAGCCCTTCTTCGAGGGCCTGGTGTCCTTCATAACGTCAGGGCCGATAGTGGCCTTGGCTGTGCAGGGAAACGGTGCCGTCGGGATCGTCAGAAAGACGATGGGTGCGACAAATCCGGCGGAATCGCCTCCCGGGACGGTCAGGGGCGACTTCGGTATCGACATCGGCCGGAACCTCGTACACGGCTCTGACTCAGTGGAGTCGGCGGCACGTGAAGTAGCCCTGTTCTTCGACGAGGCGGATCTGGTCGACTATTCCAGGGCCACAGACCCCTGGATCACGGAATAACCCTAATCTGGCGCGACATGGCCCATACGGTCTCAAGGCCGTAGAAGTCCCGCTCTTCGGGGCCCATGAGATGGACCAGCACATCGCCGTAGTCCATTAGGATCCATCCGCTGTTATGGGTGCCTTCCACGTGGTGGAGGAACGCTCCCGCTTTCTTCATGCCTTGTTCCACGTCATCAACCATAGAGCGCAGCTGGCGTGTGGACTCAGCCGTCATAATGACGGTGTAGTCAGCGTAGTCGCAGGCTTCCCTCACGTCGAGAAGCACAATGTTCGATGCCTGCTTTTCGTCCGCTATATCAAACGCGGTCTCAGCAAGGGCCCGGGCGTCCACCATAGTAGTCTCAGTCATGGCGGCATTATATTGGCCGCTTAAAGTCACGGTCAATTGAATGGCGAAAAGACGCTGTGCTAGGCTTGGATTCATGAGCAAAGGTAAGGTTATAGTCGCAATGAGCGGAGGCGTCGACTCTTCAGTCGCCGCTTTGCTGTTGCATCGTCAGGGATATGATGTCGTCGGTGTCACGATGCGGCTGTGGGGAGTAGAGCGTGACGATGTACCTGCGTCTCAAAGGCGATGCTGCTCCGTGGAAGACGTGGAGGACGCGCGCAGGGTCTGTCACGAGATCGGAGTACCCCACTACTTCCTGAACTTCGAAAAGGAGTTCCAGCAGCACGTTATCGACTACTTCGTGCAGGAGTATGACAGGGGTCGTACTCCACACCCCTGCCTGGCGTGCAATGACAAGATCAAGTTCGATTTCCTGCTGCGTCGCGCAACGTTCCTGGAGGCAGACTATATTGCGACAGGTCACTACGGCCGGGTAAGGACCGACGCGGATGGACGAAGATCGCTGCTGAAGGGAATAGACGGTTCGAAGGACCAGTCATACGTGCTGTTCACCCTGGGGCAGCCTGAGCTTCAGAAGCTCCTCCTCCCAGTTGGAGAGTTCAGGAAGGATGTGATCCGTGAGATGGCCGAGGAGGCTGGCCTCACCGTAGCGAACAAGCCCGATAGCCAGGAGATTTGTTTCATACCTGATGACAACTACCGTAAGTTCGTATCCGACAGGGTGAAGCCCCGACCGGGGAACCTTGTGTCCATGCGGGGAGAGGTACTGGGGACACATCCTGGGATCCAGTTCTTTACGATCGGTCAGCGCAGAGGTCTTGGACTTCGCGGCAGTACCGAGAAGCCGATGTACGTGACGAGGATTAATGCTGATTCCAATGAGGTCGTGTTGGGATCTCAAGAGGACCTGATGAGCACTACCCTCTGGGCATCCCGTGTGACTTATGTTTCAGGGAGCTTGCCGGACGGGTCCATCGAAGTTGAGGCCAAGATTCGATACAAGGCCGATCCTTCGCCTGCCACCATAACGCCTCTCTCGCCAGATTCCGCCAAGGTGGAGTTCCATCAGCCGCAGAGGGCTGTAACACCAGGGCAGGCTGTAGTCTTCTATGACGGCGGAAGTATTCTGGGCGGCGGGTACATAGAGATCGAAGCACCAGTTGAAGCGGCTGTAGCCTAAGGGAGAAGCGTTTGGACTTCAAAGACCTGATCCGCCTCGGATACGACGAGTACCTAGAAGAGTTGAAGAAGCAACTTGACGGGCTAAGAGAAGAAGAGAGGCGGTTCCAGGCCACTCCGGAATCGAACCACATCGATTTCATCGTGTGGCATATGGCAAGGGTCGAGGACGACTTCATTCAAAGGTTCGCCCAACAGGCAACGACGGTCTGGCAGAGGGACAACTGGTACGGAAACCTGGGACTCCCCGAGAGGGAGAGCGGCTTCGGATACACTATCGAACAGGTCGTGGATTTCCCAAAGTTCGACATGGACCAGATGCTGACCTACTACGACGCTGTTAGGGTCGAGACCTACAAGTTCCTGGACTCGATCACCGAGTCCGACCTTGCATTGAAGCCCCATCCCCGCAGGCCAGAGTACTCGCTGGCCGACATGTTCAGCCACCTGCTGGTCGAAGAGAGTCAGCATGTGGGCCACGTGGCGTTCATCCGGGGGATCCAGCGCGGGCTCGACAATTAGAGTCGACGTGAGGTGAGGGGGACCTCCCCAGGGCCCGACGTAGAGTTCGAGGCGCAGTTTCACCGCCAGGGATACAGGCACGTCGCTGGCCTGGACGAAGTCGGTCGAGGCTGCCTAGCAGGGCCTGTAACAGCCGGGGCTGTCATTCTTCCCTTGAATCCACACCCATCCCTGACTGATGTCGTCCGAAACAGTAAGCAACTGTCTGCAAGGCAGCGTGAGGATGCCTACGAAGTCATCGTAGAGTCTGCTCTGGCACACTCGACGGGATGGACGTCTCCCGCTGAGATAGATCGAATCGGGATCGTGCCGTCAACCCGGCTCGCCATGCGTCGTGCACTGTCGAGGCTCAGTCCCAGTGCTGACAGCCTGCTCATCGACGCACTCTCGCTGCATTCTATCAACTTGCCCCAGAAGTCCATCATAAGGGGCGATAGCAAGTCGCTCAGTATCGCAGCTGCATCGATCGTCGCAAAGGTGGAGCGGGACACGCTGATGGGGAGGATAAGTGAGGACTACCCTGATTTCGGTTTTGAGTCGCACAAGGGCTACGGGACGCAGCGCCACTTGGACGCGATTCGGCAATTCGGTCCCTGTGCCGAACACAGGATGAGCTTCAGGCCCCTAAATCAGGCTCCCCAGATGGGTCCCGCGCTCGGCACGACTCAGGTTGGCAGGGCAGCAGAATCATTTGCTGCGGAGGCGCTGGAAGACAGAGGGATGACCGTCATCACGCGCAACTTCAGGACTCGCTTCGGGGAAGTTGATCTAGTCGCAATGTCTGGAGAGACGCTGGTCTTCGTGGAAGTTCGTGCCAGGCGGTCAAGGGCCTTTGTCACCCCTGCCGAAACCGTTATAGGAGAGAAGTCGCGACGACTGATCGTGGCGTGTCAGCAGTTCCTACAAGACACAGAAGTACCTTGGTCAGACTGGCGTATCGACGTCGCCTCTGTTGAGCTCGACCAGTGGGAAAGACCCGCGTCGGTGGAGTTCATAGAGTCCGCCATCGAGGAGTAGGCACTCTAGTACCTAGCTCTCGTTATCTGCCATCTCGAAGAAACGGTCAACGGACGCCAATGCTTCTGAGTAGTCGTACCCAGCGTACCTTCGCTGCCTCAGAATGACTACGTCACCGTTGAAGAAGCGCTCGTAGAGGGCCTGGCGTGAGCCGAACTGCGTGCCTACAAGATCCCACGCCAGCCGGAACAGCTTGATCCTGTCGTTGGCCTCCACAGTCGCACCCTGGTAGTACTTGGCGATCAGGTCGGCGATGGGTCCTTCAACATCGCTCTGGGTCGGAGTGAGCATAAGACCACTGGCCGAGAGCTGTTCGATGATCCAGACGATCCGGGTGTGAGCGTCCGGGAACCAGTGACGCATTGCGTGCCACGGCTCGGCGGCTGGCCAGATTCCGAGCCCACGAATTGGAGCAGCATCGGCCTCGGCAGCCCTCATGTACGAGTTAACGGTCGCGCGTATGTCGACGATCTCGGAAATCTTCTCCTGCACGTGGCTGTAGATGTTGATGCCGATTGCCTCGGCGATCTTGTACGTAATGCCCAGCATGAAGTCGAGCTTGGCGATATTCTTGACTGAAACCTGCTGCATGTACTGGCGCCAGAGGAGGACGCGGCCCAGGTTCCTGTTGCCCAACTCAACGTCATTGAACGCGAAGACCCGGTCCCAAGGGATGAGCACGTTGTCGAACAGTGCCATGCAGTCCATCTCGTCGAAGCGGCCGGACAGTGGGTAGTCGTATGACGAGTGACCCCGGTCGTAGGACTCGCGACAGACGAACTTGAGGCCGGGAGTGGCGACCGGGATCGCGAATCCGATTGCGTAGCGAGCGGAGTCTGGAAGATCTGGACGGAGGGGCCTGTAGATAGGAGCAATTATCTCGTCTGAGAATGGGGCGAGGGTCGCCAGCAGCTTGGCCCCTCTCACGATTACCCCCTGGTTCGTCACATCTACCACGCCGAGCGCGATGTAGGGGTCGTCCAGCTCGCTGATGTCTACTGAGCGATTCGTCTGCGGGTGGCCGAAAGTGTGCGTTAGACAGAGATCGTTCTCGCTGACGTACTTGTAGTAGTTGATGACATTCTCGGTGTACTGCGGGTCGTTCTCACCGTACACGTCGGCCATCTGACGCATTCCGGTGATGATGATGTTGCAGTAGTCGGGCGTGCGACCGAGCATCCCGAATGACTCGCGGGCTGTGACTTCGAACGCGCCTCTGCGTTTGACGAGGTCATCGACGGTCTCCGGAATCATGTATGAAAGCGAGATCGGGTCACCGGTGTCGGGCGACTCGAAGGACATCAAGTCTCGAGTCCCGGGGGCGTGCTGGAGGTCGTAGAGGCGAGCTAGCGTTGCGGCCATTCGTCCGAGTTTGGGATGTGTAGTGACGTCCTCTACCCGTTCGCCCTCCAACCAGATCTCTCGATCGTCTTGAAGTCCCTTCAGGAATTCACTACCCGATCGAACTGCCATCGTTGACCTCCACGTTGCTGAATGCAGTAGGCGTGAGGAGATTCGGAAACTGGGGCGTATCCTAGCACAACGGGAGAATTAGGAAGTCAGAGGTAGGGTGCTACATGCTCATCATGAGAGGGCAATCGCAATCAGCGATCGCTCACGTGGCAAAGGGAGAACCAGCGACCCCCTGCACCCCATGCAGGTGCGCTACCAAGCTGCGCCACTCCCCGGTAGGCGGTAGGATAGCACACGGTTTCAGCCCCATTCAACAGAGGTCAGGACTGCCTGCCTTCCAGCAAATCGTCAAAGAAAAGGTACTGGTTGGCGTATCCAGCATGCGGGCCAAACCGGTCCTGGGCCCACTCACGCATCCGCTTCTTGGTGAGCGGTTTTCCGTCGATTCTGGGAGCATACTCGCGCTCAACAGCTCGCAGGATATGGACGTCGACCGGAAATGACTCGAGCTTGTCGAGCGAGAACAGCGTGACACAGTTGCCGATCTTGTCCGCGACCCCGGGTAGACCTATGACCGCCTCGAGGGCCTCATCGAATGAGGCCTCGCGCAGCGAGAAGAGGTCGATCTGCCCATTTGCAACGATCTGAGCCGTCCTGTCGATGTACTCGGCCTTGTAACCGATTTTCAGATCCCTGAAAGCCTGCTCCCCTGCGGCGGCAAGTGCATCCTCGGAGGGGAAAGACCAGCGATCTTCACCACCGGAGACGGGAACTCTGCCGCCGAATGTGTTTGAGATGTCCTCAACGTTTTGGGAAATCCGCTTGATGTTGTTGTTCGCACTACAAATGAAGCTGATCAGGCATTCCCACGGGTCCTGCCGGAGAATTCGAAGGCCTGGGTACTTTTCGATGAGTGGAGCCAGGACGGAGTCCCGGGAAAGTTCTGAGTAGATGGCGTCAAGATCGTGGTTGAGGCCCAGATAGTCTTCCAGGATTGGCCTGAATGTCGACGGATGATTGGGTTCAGACGCGAACAGAATCTTTGAACCCTCCTGTTTGGCGCGAACGAGGTTTCCGAAGATTACTCCTTCGAAGTGGTCACCCAGTTCGGGAGTCGACACCTGCTTCCACCTGAATGCCTGACCGCACTCCATGGTCATTGCGAGATCAAACGGCCCTGACGGCGTGATGGTATTCCAGTCCATTGTCATCCTGTGTATTCCAACCAGCGCTTTACAACTGCCTGTGTCCCCTGCCCTTTGCCGTTCGTAACCGTCATCTTGGGCAGCGAATTTATGAATCGAGTTCCGTACCTTGAACCGGTGAGTCGTGAGTCCAGGACAATCGCAACGCCCCTATCAGTAGAGGATCGAATCAGCCTCCCGAATCCCTGCCTGAACTTGAGGATCGCCTGAGGGACTGCGTACTTCGTGAAGGCTTGGTCACCATATTGCTCGGAACGTGCCTGAAAGATTGGGTCGGAAGGAACCGTAAAGGGAAGCCTCGCAATTATCAGAACGGTAAGTGAGTCACCCGCGAAGTCCACGCCCTGCCAGAAGCTGGATGTTCCCAGCAAAACAGACCTCGGCTCCTCAAGAAACCACTCAGACAGCATCTGCGGTGGGCCATCCATGCCCTGGGACAGGACCTGAATGTCAAGCGACTCAAGCTCAGGGCGAATTGAGCGGGCAGTAGTTCTCAGTGCCCCATGGGAAGTGAATAGCGCCATGGTGCTGCCCTGCGCGGCTGTCGCAGCCTCCAATATCGCATTCTCGACCGCATGTTGAAATTGAGGTGAATTGGGGTGAGGCAGCGAGGGAGGAGTAAGGAGGAGCGCAAGCTCCGAGTAGTTGAACGGTGATCCCAGCAGCAGGTGACTCGATTGCTCGAATCCCAGCCGGTCCGCAGAGTGGTCGAGACTACCGTCCGTACTCATGGTAGCGCTTGTCATTACGATGGCGCGTTTTTCGTCGTACAGTTTCGCCTGCAGGTCGGGGCCAACTTCCAAAGGAGCAGAGTTGAGGGTCACTTCAGAAGACTGGCGCCTGAAATTGACCCAGTAGATGCCTCCCTCCTCTGGTTCGCTGATCATTTCACCCACCTTGTCGGAGAAACGAGTCAGCCCAATCTGTACTTGCACCAGATCGGAGAGCAGCGCATCTTTGGCACCTGTAGTGTCGGGTACGTTCAGCCTAACTGATTCGGAGATCTCTGAAAGGCTGGGTGACACCTCTGAGTGCAATACAGAAACATTGTCCCAGAGTTGAAGGACAGCCTCCCATTCGGGCGCATCACGTGTTACCTGCAGGATGCGCACCCGGCTGTCGTACTGAGACTGTTGTTCCCCCTGGGTCGGAGCAAGCACTGAGCCTACAGTCCTCAGCAGGCTTCGCATCTCATCTCTCAGGCGTGGGGATGCGGCCTGCACGCGCTGGAGATTCCTCTCAGCGACATCCCGGTCGCCATCACTCATCTCGCTGTCAGTCAGCGCTGACTGAACTCGTACCAGCACTCCGCCTTCAGTCAACAGGTCCGAGAAAATCTCGTCAATGTCGCTTTGTCCAAACGTAAAAGTAAGCTGATCGGTTGCCACATCTTCCAGGTGATGGGCCTCATCGATAATCAGAATGTCGTACTCGGGGATGGCACTTCCTCCCGAGACCAGATCGGAAATCAGAAGCGAGTGGTTAACAACCACCACGTGAGAAGCTTCCGCGTTACTCCTCGCGGCCTGTAGGAAGCATGGTCCGCCAGCCCGGACCGGGCACTCAAACGCTCGCTGTGCGGACATCGCGTTCCACGCAGATGCGAACTGAGGGGGCCCAATATTTAACTCCGCACGGTCCCCAGTTTCGGTTGTCGCTACCCATCCAGTGGTCTTGGCGATCATCATTGCGCGAGCTTCATCGAGATTTGACGCCCGTCGCTCTCTTTCCCAGCGCTTGAAGCACAGATAGTTCGCCCGGCCTTTGAGGGACGAGAATCTAAACTCATCCGCTGCACCTGGATCTATCGACCCAAGCGCCTCCTTCACCATTGGCAGGTCTTTGTTAACCAGCTGCTCCTGCAAGTTGATGGTGTTTGTAGACACGACAACGCGCTTCCCATTCCTGGTCGCGTACAGAGCGGCAGGAAGCAGGTAGGCCAATGACTTGCCGACACCGGTGCCGGCCTCTACCATCAGCCGTCCACCGCGATTGATAGTGTCGGCAATTGCTGCCGCCATCTCGATCTGCTCATCTCTCTGCTCGAAACTGGGAATTGAGTCAGAGAATGAGCTTCCATCCGAGAGGGCTTCGGCAACAGTAGCCGGATCTATGGCGTGTTCGTCTTCCTCTGACTGAATTGGAGGCGGGCGGGAAAGCCTTGTCCGAAGCTCTCTGGAGTCTAATCCGCCAATGGCTGTCGAAGTCAGCGAGGTGAGATGAAGGTCGACGGTGTCTTCGGCGGCATCCAGTAGGGCACCGATGTTCCAATCCGTCTCCCTCGAGAGGCGCCTAAACTCAGCTAGCAGTACCGGGTCGAGCCGGGCCAGTTCCGGCAATAGCGCCAGGAACACCTCACGAGCAGTATGCGCGTCGTCCAATGCCCTATGGGAGCGTCCCGAGTTTATGGAGAGTTGTCTGGCCAATTGGGGTAGAGAGTAGCCCTTCGCCGCAGGTCGGACCAGGTATGCAAGTTCGAACGTGTCGCAGAAACGACTGCCCAATTCGATGCCGTTTTGCGCAAGGAAGCCGAGGTCGAATCCTGCGTTATGGGCAACGGGAGTAGCACCTGCCGCGAATCGCCGTAAATCGTCAGCTATCCGAGTGAACGCAGGGGCAGAGTCTACCTGAGCCTGCGTAATGCCTGTGAGGTCCTGAATGAACTGCGGCAGTTCGCGGCTCGGGTTGACGAGTGTTTGGAACTCGTCAATCGTTCGCTCACGATCGAACCGGACAGCTCCGATCTCGATGATGGCATCGCGAGAGGCCGACAGCCCAGTAGTCTCCAGGTCTATTGCTACCCACTGGTCGGATTGAGTCGGTGTTGAGGAGGTCGATGCTATGCTTTCCTGCTCCCTACTGTGGTCAGTGGATATTAGCCCAGTGACCGTCTAGGTTGCCAGCAGGGGTAGGAGCCATCCGTAAATTAGTACAGCTGAAACAACAAGGCAGCTGATGCCGATTCGGACGCCTTTCAGCAAGAATATGATGGGTGCAGCCAGCGCTACAGCCGCCAGGGCGACGCCACAGGTGTAAACAAGATTTGCACTTCCGAGACCGCCACCTGGAAAGCCGTTTTGGAAAGCAATGAAAAGAAACGACATCAATACGCCGATGATCCCCCACAGAGGGTAGGCGGCAGCTACCATACCGAGCACGATAGTCCCCGGCGTGTACTTGGATAGTGTTTGCTGGAGGTTCGGAGGTGGATTCTTCAGGAGGAAGAAGGCCGTCAGACATCCAATCATGACAAAGGTCTGGGCCATCAGAGCCCCTGTGGCAAGGCCTGCGACGAGGAATGACATCAGCCTGACTCAACGTCGGGCCATGCTCTGGAGATGATCGACGGCCAGCCTTTGATCCTCTCCATGACAAGGTGGACTGCGGTTGCTACCTCCTTGCGTTCGACAGCGGCGTACACCGTTGGGCCACTGCCAGCTACGTGAATCTCACGTGCGCCTGCCGCGTACATATCTGACCAGCACCGCCCAACGTCCGGCTCAACTTCTCTTGCGACCGTGTCGAATGCGTTGAACAGGAACTGTGCGGGAATGTCCCCTTTGCTACGTATGCGGGCTTCCAGCTTCCTTGTAAGTCCACCTCGGGTGTAGTTCTCCTCTGTGATGGACTTGTACATGAAGGCAGTCTTATCCCGTCTCGTGGACGCAGGAAGTGCGAATACGAACCACGGTAAGGGAGCAGTGGGAAGCGACCGGATTCTCTCTCCCCGTCCGAGTGCAATCGCTGTTCCGCCGTCCACCAGGAATGGCACATCCGAGCCGAGTTCGGCCGCGAGAGCTCGTAATTGGTCGGGAGACAGCCCGAGGCCCCACAGCGAGTTAAGGCCCACCATAGTCGTCGCGGCGTCGGCGCTACCACCTCCCAGACCTGCTGACTCCGGGATATGCTTCTCAATGGAGATACGGGCGCCGGTTGCGACGCCATATTCCCGACGAAGAAGGTCTGCGGCTTTCCAGGACAGGTTGGACTCATTGTCGAGGTCGGGCGCCGAACACGTCACTATCAGACTGTCACAGGGCTCGACAGTTACTGTATCGGCCAGTTCGAGGGTCTGCACAATAGACGCTGTCTCGTGATAGCCGTCAGGTCTCTTACCGAGGACCTCAAGAGTGAGATTTAGCTTGGCTCTAGCCTGGAGGGTCAGCATTCGGGAATAACCGTGACGGCCTGTTCTTGCCAAGCCACATAGAGGTCTCCCCACTCGGGTAGGCTGAGGGTCGCTGGTCGTCTACTGCCCCCGATGCTGGCACTGGAGAGCGCACACGAAACGGTCTGAGTTTGCGCCTGTAGTCCCAGCTTCAAGCTGTTGTGTATCTGCTTTCGAGGAGCACGGAAGCCGGCGGCCACGAAAGAGATGAAGTCGTCTGCGTCATCCACGGGAACTGCGAGATCCATTCGGGGCTCCAGACTGACGACGGCCGAAGCGACCCTGGGTCGAGGGCGGAAGGCCTTCGGTGGCACTGAGAACAGGATCCTCGCTGAAACGTAGAGTTGCACCATGACGGAAAGCAGGCCCATCCGCCCGGGTCTGGCGGTCATATTGTCGGCTACTTCTCTCTGTACCATGACGATGAGTTCACTGGGCCTTTGTTGGAGGGCCAGAAATCGCCGGACAAGTGGCGTGGCTACGTAATAGGGAAGGTTTGCCACTAGCTTGAAGGGGCCGTGAAAGTGGAGCGACGGCTCGAATTCGAGAGCGTCCTGTTGCACGACTGTCAGCGCATCAGAGTTTCCGACTCGTGGGGGGAGCTCTCTTGCGAGAACATCGTCGAGCTCAACTGCAACGACCCGCGACGCCTTCTCAACGAGCAGTTTGGTGAGTGCACCACGGCCTGGGCCGATCTCCAGCACCTCATCATCGGGTTCGATTGCGGCTGCGGCAACTATACGTCGAGCGACATTGCGATCAGTAAGGAAATTCTGGCCCAATCGACTGTGGCCGTCTGATGCTCGTCTCAAAGTGTTGCGCTGAGTCGGCATAGAGAGCCTTCAGTGATGGCGTGAAGAATTGGTTTGAAGGGTCGTGCACCACCCGTCGATCCCTTCCGCCGACATATCGGGCGGGCCCGACTCAAGCCAGGTAGTCCCACGTCGCCCGGAGATTACCGCTTACCGCTGCTTTCTTCCGAATCTGACGGGGTTCACAGCTCTCCGCCGCATGGGGCCCAGCTCTCAACATCGAAGCTCGCCGACAGTGGCCGACGGTACAGAACCTCTGGGAGGAATTCAGCCTCGCTAGAGCGGATTGCGAGTACAGGGCACCGCTATCTCCCCGCCTAGCACGACCTCTATTTCATGTTAGGTGAGCCCACTGACCGTGTCAATTAAGGATAGAGGGCCAGCTGCTCAAGACCTGCGGTCTCATCGAACCCGCACATCACGTTCATGTTCTGAACGGCACCACCCGCCGCACCCTTCACGAGGTTGTCGAGGCACGCGATGACGATCAGACGATCGGCTCGCAGGTCGACTGTAGGGAAGATGACGCAGTCGTTATTCCCTGAAGTGTGCTTGGTCTGCGGCGCCTGTGGAACTACCTTGGCGAACGGCTCACCGTCGTAGAAATCGTTGTAGACGTCGCGTACAGCCGCCCTACCCTCTTCTCCTCCAGGTACGGCCCCGGACTTCAGGGGAGCGTAGCAACTGACGAGAATGCCGCGTGTCATGGGCACAAGGTGAGTCAGAAATGTAAGTCTAAGGTCCGAGCCACCATTCAGTTCACCGAGCTCCTGGGTGATTTCAGGGTGGTGACGATGACCGTCGAGGTTGTAGGCCTTGAAGTTCTCGTTGACCTCTGAGAAGTTGAGGTCGACCGAGCCGCCTCTGCCCGCTCCAGAAACCCCGGACTTGGCGTCTACGACGACATCCCCGTCTATGATGCCTGCTTCAACAGCAGGCGCCATGGCCAGGATTGCGGCGGACGGATAGCAGCCCGGATTGCCGACGAGATTGCTCTGTGCAATCTCATCACGGTGCAGTTCCGTCAGACCGTACACGGCAGTCTCGACGTACTCTGGGCACGGATGGGTAATCTTGTACCATCCAGTGTATT
Organism: Dehalococcoidia bacterium; assembly: GCA_021295915.1. Classification (NCBI taxonomy): domain Bacteria; kingdom Bacillati; phylum Chloroflexota; class Dehalococcoidia; species Dehalococcoidia bacterium. The sequence goes on along the minus strand of JAGWBK010000004.1, from coordinate 54,791 downwards.
CTTCGAGGTCCTTCAACCGGAAATCGGCAGAGATGTCGACGGTCTTGACGCCTTCGTCTATGAACGGCTCCAGTCTCTCCGCGCTAGCAGCATGTGGAAGCGCAGAGAAGACGAAGTCAACACTCTCTGTGATATCCGGTGTTATCTCGACATCACAGGCGGACAGGTGCGGGAAGACCTCCCCGAGTCGCTTTCCAGCCTGGCTTCGACCGGTGGCAGCCGTGATCTCAACTTCGGGGTGGCGGTGCAGAATGCGCGCCAACTCCATGCCGGCGTATCCGGTCACGTTGATAATCCCTACCTTCACCGGTCAACCTCCTGGGTACTAAAATGGCCTAATCCTTCGCCACTAGAATTGAGGCAAAGGTCACTCCAAGTATAGGCATCGTGACAGAGGAGTAACAAGGCAAGCCACCTCGACCTGCCTCTCAGACAAATTGGAATCCTGCGACCCTAGTGGTGGCAGCCTCTTGCCAGTATTGGCCAGACGTCCTCGACGACTCCATTGCGAATCCCGATGAACTGGTCCCAACGGTTAACAAGGATGTCCTGCTGGGCACTCAGGAGAAGGAACTGGTCGCCCACATTCAGCGGCATCTGTCCGTCGGACTTCAGAACGATGTGATCAGGTGCGAGGGACTCGACAGAGACGCAAGGCTCGTTCTCAACCGACGGCAAGACGCCGTTTGGTGCTGCCAAAGCGCGATAGCCTACATCCCCGATAACTGTGTTGCCGTCTGGCCGGCTCACAACCGTAGACAGTACCTTTCCGGCGAATTGGAATTCTTCCATATAGGCGCTGGTTGTGTTCATAAGGGCGTAGGTACCGCCCTGCACCTCGTTAACCTCAGGCATCTCAGGGGCGACGTCGATAGTGTAGGTCTCTCCAGTCGACACGATCTCAACTGGGAAACCCGCGTCCTCAATTGCGCGCTTGGCATCTACGCACACCTGCATCCAGTGCCTACCATGGCTGAAACGAGTCTCTCGATCCGGCTCACCAGTGATGGACTGATGGCTCATGACACCCTTGAAGTTGACTCCAGGCAGGTCAGTGGCCATGCGGGCAAGGTTGATGCCTTCATCAGGGCCCCTTATGCCCGCTCTGTTCATCGAAGTATTAACCTCAATCACAAGCCCGACGTCTGTTCCAGACCGGCTTGAGATATCCGAAATCAACTGGACGTTACGAGGGTCGTCAATAGCCACCTTCACGTCAGCAGCGCGCGCCATAGAACAGATGCGAGCGATCTTGTCTTCAGTCACGGCTTGGCTCGTGATGAGAATGTCTGTGATGCCGCCTTCGACCATGACTTCAGCCTCGGACACCTTGGCCGCACAGACTCCACCAACGGTGCCACCAGCCTCGATCTGCTTGCGTAGAATCGCTGGAGTCTTCACGTTCTTGGCGTGCTCACGCATCTTGCACACGGTGTCAGCGTAGAGGCTCGCGATGTACTCGTAGTTGTGCTCAAGAGCATCGAGGTCAAGGACGAGCGCGGGTGTCTCAAGCTCGGAAATCGGAGTACCCAGTGTTGGAATGTACGAGGTCATGGTTTCACCCTGCTACTTTCGGTCAGGTGTCAGTTGTAGCGTCCCCTGGCAGAGACTTCCCAGATGGCCTCCAGTCGGCCATCTCTTGTTGCGTGAATGTAGTCGTAGACGTTGGCGGTGTTAGCGACGTCGTGAGGGACGAGCCAGACCTTGGAACCCACGTCCAGGTCCCAGCGATCCCCGGCTTCGTTCACGATGGCCCCGTGCTCGGCGCTCATCCTGGGCACTGCCACGCCGTCTACATTGTCCACCGCAGGCAGTCCGGTATCGATGCTTGTGGCCTTCTGACCAGCGTCCACCCACACCAGGCCATCGTCCTTGTTGCTGACGACGGTGGCAAGAATGCGAACGGCCTTCAGGAGCTCGGGTCGGCGCGAGGCGAGCGAATTGTCGTTGAGTGCGTACGAGCCTGCGAGAACGTCTGTGACTCCGCCAGATGCTGCATCTGAGTCGTAAGTTGCCGAACCCCCGGCAATTACCTTGGGTACGTTAATGCCGGACGCCCTGCAATTGTCGACTGCCTCAAGCAGGTGGTCGAGGTTGGAAGAGCCAACAAGCCCCGCCAGGTCCAAGTTTGGGGATCCAGAGATTTGAGCAGCCAATGGAGCGGCATCCGCGGGAGTCACTCCTAAAGTAGGGGCATCCGTCCTGACGGCCACGGCGACGCCCAGATTCGAACCTGCCGACGTTGCCGCTTCGGACAGTTCATCGACGCCATGCGAGCTATCCGCCAGAACGGCCAGTTTGATCCGACGCCCCAACGCCGCAGCCCGGGCCAACTTTGAACGAGTCACAACGAGATTCGTCACAAGAATGTCATTGAAGCCATGCTGACTGAACACTTCCGCCTGTCCAAGTGTGGACACCGCAACTCCACTCGTTCCCGCAGCACCAAGTTGAATGTGTCCAATTGCGGGACAGAGATGGTAGTCCAGCCTCGGCCTTATGCTGACGCCACTGTCCCTGATGGCACTGTGAACGAGTCTTACATTCGCGTCCAGGGCATCAAGATCAACGACCAGGGCGGGAGTATCGAGCTCCTCTGAAGGGGTGCCGATTGGCTTGAATGTCGGGCGTTCCATACGACTCCTCTAGCGTCCGCGCATGGCGGATTGTAACCAGCCTGAGACTATCACAGGACTGTCATATCGTCTATTGGAACTCCGACAGAACAATATAGGACGTCTGCTACCATACAGGTGAAACGACTGTACGCAGGAGGTCCTCGCTTGCAGCAGGACGAGAACCATTTTGAACAGCTTGAACTGATGGATGGAGAGAAGATCGAAAGATCCATCAGCGCCAGGTCCCAGAGGGGAAGAAACTCTGGCAGGGGCACCGATTCACTATTGCTCACGAACTACAGGATAATTCACGTCGCGGGCACCGGCAGTGGAACTGACGTCGTCATGGCCTCAGTGGAAGACATTGACACGGTCGAGTTCGTAGAAATGACCGAAGGTTACGGAGCCTTCCTGTGGGCGGGCCTCTCGGTGGTGCTCAGCGTCGCCCTCTACGGAATCCTTGAGAACCAGATAGCGCAAGTAATCGTACCCCTCTTGGTACTGGGAATGGGAGTCTACCTAGTCGTGAACCGGATCTTCTTCTCTGGCGGACCCGCAGCACTGTTCCGCACAGGGGGTTCGGCCATTGCCTGGTCGTTTAGGACGGCAGACGAGTCGGATGAAATCCGAGACTTGATCAACGAGTTATATCGACTGAAGTCCCTCAGGAATGCTGAAGGACAGGCGTCGTTTGCTCCCCGCTAGCCGAGGCGCAGGCTTGGGACCACATCGAGGTCCCACTGGTAAGAGACTCCGTTCCTGAGAGTGAAGTAGGCGGCAGCCCCTATCATGGCGCCGTTATCTGTGCACAGCCCTGGACGAGGAACGATGACCTCGATAGGCGACCGGGCAGTCATCTCCTTACGCAGCTGTGCATTGGCGGCGACTCCACCACCAAGAATAATGCCCTTGACGCTGTGCTGTTTCACTGCCTCCAGTGTCCGCGTCACCATGCTGTCCACGATGGCTTCCTGGAAGGCGTGTGCGACCTCTGAGACCTCGGTCGGGTCTAGGTCCTCGTCTTCTGGGGGCGGATACATGCCCTTTAGCTCGGCGCGTCTAAGTACGGCAGTCTTGAGACCACTGAAACTGAAGTCGAGGGAGTTCCTGATCCTGGGACGAGGCAGGTCGGGTTCGAGGCCGACAGCGCCTTCTGCAACTCGCTGGATTTCAGGCCCGCCGGGGAATCCGAGACCCAGGACCCTGGCAGCCTTGTCGAAGGCCTCTCCTGCCGCATCGTCTCTCGTACGCCCGATGAGACGGTACTGTCCGTGTCCCTCCATGAGGATCAGATCCGTGTGCCCACCCGAGGTGATAAGGCACAGGATCGGGAAGCCTGGTCTGGTTTCAGGATCGACAATGTCCTCGAGCCACGCGGCGTATACGTGCCCCTCGAGGTGGTTTACTCCAATGAACGGCAGGTCGTGCGACAGAGCCATCCCCTTTGCCGTGTTGACTCCCACAAGCAGAGCCCCCGCGAGACCGGGCCCGTGGGTTACGGCCACACCATCGAGTTGGTGCATTTCGAGTCCCGCTTCTTCAAGTGCGCGATCGACTACTGGAATGATCGTGCGCATGTGCTGCCGAGACGCAACTTCAGGCACAATTCCGCCATACTGGGCGTGCATTTTGACCTGGGTTGCGACGACGTTTGAGACTATGTTGCGACCGTCTTCGATGACGGCAGCCGCGGTCTCATCACAGGATGTTTCAATTCCGAGGATCTTCATGCGTCAGATGCCTCGCTCTCCGATTCCCAGTGGCATGTAGGGATGTGCGTCGGCGACCTCTTCGTTGAATGTTAGGCCAAGTCCTGGACCGGTGGGAAGATCAACGTACCCATCTCTCTGCCTGGGTAGGCCGTCGAATACCTCGAAGTAATGAGGCTCGTAGAACTCCGCGTGATACTCCTGGATGAGGAAGTTGGGAGTGGCTGCGTCCAGGTGGAAGCTGGCAACCGTGCCGACAGCGGCGTTGGTGTTGTGTGGCGCCATCAGTACATGACGAGGTTCAGCAATGGCGGCTATCTTCTTCAGCTCAGTGATTCCGCCAGCGTTGCACATGTCAGGCTGAAGGATGTCGACTGCGTCCGCCTTTACCAACTCATAGAATGGGAACTTCAGGTAGAGGCGCTCACCGGTCGCGATTGGGATGTTCACCTTCTGGCGCACCTGCGCCATTTCGCCAACGTTCTCCTGCGAGACTGGCTCTTCAAACCAGAAGGGCCTGTACTTTTCGAGTCGCTGTCCCAGGTGGACAGCTGTGTAGACGTTGAACTTGGCGTGTACTTCGACAAGTGTCTCTACGTTAGGGCCGACCGCCTCTCTGACCGCGGCGACACGATCCTCCGCTAGCTGGGCTTCTTCGGGGGAGATCGTGTAGTAGTTGTGCTGGCCGAAGGGATCGAACTTCATTGCTGTATAACCCATGTCGACGACCCGGAGGGCTTCCTCAGCGTTCTGCTCCGGCGTACCCGGGTTCGTATACCAGCCATTTGCGTATACACGTATCTTGTCCCGGATAGGACCTCCCAACAACTGGTATACGGGTACACCCAAGGCCTTGCCCTTGAGGTCCCAGAGAGCAATGTCGATGCCGGATAGCGCTGTCGAGAAGAGGCGCCCTCCCCTGCCTCCATTGTCCTGGTGCATTCGCATCCAGTGGAGCTCATGGGCCATTGGGTCTTTGCCTACAAGATAGGCTTCGGTCCAGCGTTCGAGCAGATCGGAGACCGTTGGGTCGTATGACAGCATCGACGCCTCGCCAATGCCTTCCAAACCCTCGTCAGTCTGCAGCCGGAGAATCAGCCAGTTTCGCTTGGCGTTATGGTGCCGCGAGGAAAATATGTTGGTCTTTATACCTGTAATCTTCATTGTCCAGACCACCTGTCCTTATGCACCGTAGGAGTTTACAGGTGGATTAGTGCACGGGCAACTTGGTGCCTTTCCCAGAATATGCGCCATAAGTTAGATAGATAGACCCGCATTCTTCCTTAATTCCGCGGACGAAGCCACAAATTGGTTGTGCACCTCCATTGGCTTAGCATATAATAATATTGCATAAGGCTATGTTTCGGATAAATGTTACTATATCTATGGCCTTATCGCGGGACGACAGACTTCTGGCGACCATCGGTTGAATTTCTACCGAATGTCATGAACGCGTACACGAACGCTTTTGGAGGAGAAGCAAAGTGGCCACGTATCAGATCAAGCAAGCAGGCACGCATGTTAACACCACTCATCACCATTCCGACCACGATCATGCCCACGATTTCAGACAGACAGGCAAGCGCAGTCTGTATGTAGTCCTTATGCTTCTCGGGTTTCATATGGTGGTGGAAGTGATCGGTGGGATTCTATCTGGGAGCCTTGGACTTCTTGCCCACGCCACCCACATGATGACCGATGTCGTTGCGATTGGACTTGCAATTTTCGCCATGTGGGTCGCTGAGAGACCAGCAACGGTATCTCGGACCTTCGGCTACCACAGAATGGAAGTCCTGGTGGTTATGGTCAACGCTGTTGCGCTGACATTGCTGGCGAGCTGGATTCTCTTCGAGGCCTATTACGGTTTCCGTGAGAGTGCCGAGGGGCATTCTCACGATGTCGAGGGATGGATCATGCTTGGCGTAGCCTGCCTGGGCTTGGCCATTAATACGATATCCGCCTGGATCCTGTACAAATCCTCTCGCCATAGCCTGAATGTAGAGGGCGCCTTCTGGCACATCATGGCTGACATGATGGGAAGCGTTGCCGTGCTACTGTCAGGGATCATCCTGTTGGTTTTCGACTGGGATGTAGTCGACTATGTCCTCAGTATTGCCCTGGCAGGTCTCATCCTGTTCAGCGCTGGGCGCCTTGCTCTTAAGGTGTTTCACGTACTCTTGGAAAGTGTGCCTGAGGGCCTAGATATGTACAGGCTTTGCAGCAGGATCGAAGATGTAGAGGGTGTGACGGTTGTTCATAATGTACATGCTTGGACGATCACGTCAGGCTACAACGCCCTGGCCGCCCATATTCTCGTCGACCCGGAATACCCCCGCGACAATAAAGTGCTAATGCGCGAAATTCGTAGGTTAGTCGAGGACGAATTTGGGATACACCATGCGACCCTGCAAGTGGAGCGGTCTGCGGGTGAGTGCTCTGAGTCCCATCACGTCGACCACTTGCATGCCAGGGCACTCACCGAGCTAGATTGAAGAGGTAGCGTCGCCGCGACGCTTTAGCATCCCAACGTAACTCTGGTTGGACAGCGGGTTGCTACACAGTTGCGTCGTTGCCCGTGAGTAGGGCCCGTGCTAGAATCTCACGAGTGTTCAGAGCCGTTTCTGGACGCTCCGTGGCCTGTCCAACTGACGCACACTGAAGGGATCCCTCATGGCTCTACCCGACCGCATGAAGTTCGGAATCTTCATGGCTCCGTTCCACTGGCAGAATGAGAACCCAACTGTCGCGTACGAGCGGGACTTTGAGCTCATCGAGTGGTTGGACTACCTCGACTTCGATGAGGCGTGGATAGGAGAGCACCACAGCGCAGGGTGGGAGACGATAGCCTCTCCTGAGCTGTTCATGGCGGCAGCGGCAGAGCGCACGAAGCACATCAAGCTCGGGACCGGTGTCATCAGCCTGCCATATCACCACCCCCTTATGGTTGCCAACAGGATGGTCCAGCTAGACCATATGACTCGCGGCAGGACTATGCTGGGGGTCGGCCCAGGGGCCCTTTCGACCGATGCATATATGCTTGGAATCGACCCTGTGGACCAGCGTCAGCGCATGGACGAGTCGATGGGAATCATCAAGCGGCTCCTGACCGAGCGCGATCCGATCACCTATGTGAGTTCCTGGTTCACCCTGCGTGAAGCACGACTGCATCTCAGACCATACACTCAGCCGCACTTCCCAATGGCAGTTGCGGCAGCACAATCGCCTTCTGGCATGGTGCTAGCTGGCAAATACGGACTGGGAGTACTATCAGTCAGCGTAGTACGCGGAGGTTCCTACGCGCGCGACATGAAGGACTTCTGGAAGATCGCCGAAGAGACTGCTGAGCAGTACGGAAACACAATGGACCGTAACGAGTGGCGGCTAGTTGTTGTCAGTTTCCTTGCCGATACTAAGAAAGAGGCGCTCGAGCAGGCACGAATCGGTGCTGGCCGTTTCCAGCGGGAATACTTCGAGCAGACTCTCGGGGCGCCTGTTACCGACTGCCCGCAGGATAAGATAGTAGACCTGATGGTTGAAAATGGAGCGTGGTGCGTCGGTACTCCGGATGACCTGATCGACTTCATATATCGCATGGACGAATCAACAGACGGATTCGGTGGTCTGCTGATTCAGGCGACCGAGTTCGGCACACGAGAGCAGGTGCTACACAGTTACGAGTTAATGTCACGCTACGTTATGCCACACTTCCAGGGTTCGATCGACAGCCTTAAGGCATCTCAGCAGTACGCAAAGGACGTCCGTGAGGAGCTTGCAGGCCGGCGGGACCAGGCCATGCAGCGCGCGGCCTCTGACTATGACAACCTCAGGGCCACACGCAATTAATCAGCTTCGTGACCACCTCTACAGGACTCGGCTTGCCTACAGAAACGACGGTTCAGGGCGACGTCTATCCCTTATCTTTGTCATGAAATAACACCGGTTGTTTAGTTTCTACTAATCAGATTTAACGCCAACACGAAATAGGAGACTGTAGAAAATATGCCTGTTATGACCGGGGGTGAAGCCCTCGCACGATCACTCTACAGGGAGGGCGTCCGCGTGATATTCGGGCTTCCCGGTGTACAGCTTTACCACGCGCTGGACGGACTTGCCCAGGAGCCAGGTATCAGGTTCATAACTACGAGGCACGAGCAGGCCACGGCCTACATGGCTGACGGCTATGCTCGCGCATCCGGTGGTGTTGGCACGGCGATGGTCGTTCCGGGTCCGGGCCTTCAGAATGCCAGCGCGGCGATCGGGACAGCATACTCGGCGTCGTCTCCCGTACTGGTCGTTGCCGGACAGGTACAGCGCGAACTCATCGGCGTCGACAGAGGAGCGCTTCACGAGATCAACGACCAGATTGATACGATCAAGCCGGTGACGAAGTGGGCGCACAGAATTCTGGATCCTGCCGAGATTCCGGCGGCCGTGCACGAGGCGTTCCGACATCTGAAGACGGGCCGTCCCCGGCCCGTAGAGATCGAGATTCCCCCTGAGACCCTCGAAGATCAAACCAACGTTGACCTGTTCGAACCCGAAGGGTACCCAGCGAGTCCGCCCTCCGACATGGACGTTAGCAGCGCGGTCAGACTGATCTCTCAGGCCAAGAATCCTCTCCTGTTTGCTGGTGGCGGGGTGATAGCTTCCAACGCCTCGGAGGAACTCACGGCAGTCGCCGAATACCTACAGGCGCCGGTGATGATGACCTCCGAAGGCAAGGGTGCGATCTCCGATCGGCACTACCTCGCGCTGGGTGGGATGGGCTTCCGCGGCGATCCCTACTCGGAAAGAATGGCTGAACACGACCTGGTGATCGCAGTCGGCACTCGAAATGCCTATCCGAACATCTTCTCTCAGAAAGTTCTGCAGATCGACATAGACCCAGAAGAAATAGGTCGCAACTACGAAGACACTGTCGGCGTCGTGGGAGACGCTAAGCGTACACTCGCAGAGCTGCTGAGGGCGCTGAACGCCGTATCTGATCCGAGGGAGAGTAGAAGAGACGAGTTGGAGGCTGCCAAGAATGCGCGTCTGGACGCGCTTCCCAAGATCGAGCCGCAGCACTCGTTTACACTGGCGATCAGGAACGCGGTCCCAGACGATGGAATTGTGATTTCAGGCATGACCCAAATCGGATACTACAGCCGGGTCAACTATCCTGTTTACGAGCCGCGAACGTATCTAACTAGCTCGTATTTCGGCAACCTGGGCTACGCTTATCCGGTCGCCCTGGGAGCCAAAGTGGCAATGCCAGACAAGGCCGTGGTTGCTATTTCGGGCGACGGCGGTTTCATGTTTGCGTCGCAGGAGATGTCCACAGCCGTCAAGTACGGCATCAATGCGGTGGCGGTGGTCTTCAACGACAATGCCTATGGGAATGTTCTTAGGGACCAGGTAACAAAGTTCGACGGCCGTTCTATAGGGGCGGACCTCCACAACCCAGACTTCATGAAGCTGGCAGATGCTTATGGCGTTAGGGGCGTCCGTGTACACGAAGCTGACGAGCTAGAGGCTGCTCTGGCGGAGTCGCTGACAATCGAGCGCCCGTCGTTAATCGAGGTCCCAGTCGGGATGATGCCAAACCCGTTTGGCTAGGGAGTCAGAGAGCGGGGAAGGCAGCGAACGGAATCGTCTTGACCGTCGACACGCGCACGCGGGAACCGGCGGGGAGAGTTGAGAAGGACCTTCGGCGGACCCGGATAGTCTCTCCTGAATTAAGCTGCACGCTGAGAATTACCTGATCGCCACGGAATTCTCGGGCTACAACCGTGCCCTGCCCGTCGGCATCAGGAATCACTTCGAGGTCGTCCGGCCGAATCAGTACTTCTGCTTCATCACCTGCCGGTAGTTTGTCCGTTGTCAGTCTACATCCCAGAGTGCCGATACCGGTGTCCACTTTACCGTCTCCAACCACGTGGCCAGGAATGAAATCGCACGGTCCCGTAAGCTGAGCAACCTCCTGGCTTGCGGGAAAATGGTAGATCCGTTCTGGAGTATCTATCTGCAGCAGCCTACCGTCGATCATGACCCCAACTCGGTCTGCGATCGCAAATGCCTCTTCCCGGTCGTGTGTCACCAGAACTGCTGAAGTTCTCTGTGAACGCAGGATGGCCTCTACCTCCTGTCTGAGCAGTTGACGCATGGAAGAGTCGAGGTTACTGAATGGTTCGTCCAGCAGAACCGTAACCGGACTAGGGGCGAGTGTGCGTGCCAAGGCGATCCTCTGCTGCTGCCCGCCCGAAAGTTCGTAAGGGTACCTTCCACCGAGTTCTTTCAGGTGGACCAGGCCCAGGACTTCGTCGACCCTCGCATCCCGGCTGTGACCATCCAATCCCCTGAGCCCGAACGACACATTGGAAACTGCAGTCATGTGGGGAAAGAGTGCGTACTCCTGCACCACCATTCCAAGGCCGCGTTGTTCCGGTGGACGGACGTATTCAGGTGAAGTGGCCTCCTCGCCCTCAATTTCTACAAAGCCCTCAGAAGGCGTTTCGAGTCCAGCTATCAGTCTGAGAAGAGTGGTTTTGCCACAGCCGCTCTGCCCCAGGATCGCAATGACCTCTCCCGGCCAGATCTCAAGATCAACTGAATCAACAGCAAGGACCGAGTCGAAGCGCTTGGTGAGTTCCCTGCACCGGATGACCGGAGCGCTCATTGGTCTACCTTACGCTCCCTGACTATCAGAAGCGCCATGGGAATGGACGATACCAGGATGATCATCAGCGCCGGTGCGGCGGCCTGGGCGAAGAAGGCCTCCTCGGATGCTGACCAGACTGCAGTCGCGAGTGTCTTGAAATTCAGGGGACTCAGGATCAGAGTAGCCGTCAGCTCCTTGACCGTGATTAAGAAAACCAGTGCACCGCCCATCAGGAGTCCAGGTCTCAACAAAGGACCAGTGACTGTCAGCATAGTACGCAGTTGACCGCTGCCGAGAATCCTGGCTGACTCTTCCAGCCTGGGGCTGATCTGGACAAGCGAGGAGCGAACTGCGCCCAGGGTCGCAGGCAGATGGAGTACCACGTAACCAAACAGCAGCAGCCAAAGCGTCTGGTACAACGGAGAAGCAAGGCGGCTTGCAAAGAACACCAGAGCGAGTGCGACTACAATTCCCGGCATTGCGTACCCTGTATGGCTGAACCGGTAAACGGCGGCAGCTACCAGACCGGGTTGCCTGACCGCTTTGGCTGCCACGGGGACTGCGAGTACGGTTGCCACGACGGCTGCCAATGTAGAGACACTGACAGCATTCCAGGTCGCGCTCCACAGTATGAAGAATGGCTCACCTGCAATTAGACCGTTGACCAACCAATAGCCCAGCATAGCTGCCGGCAGTCCAAGTGCAACGACCACTACAAGCCATGCATATGTTCCAAATGCGCCTCGCCACCGATTCAATGGGACCAGCGGCTGCCGGCGCTCTGACCCTGAAGACGAGCGATAGTATCGACTCTTGCCTCTGGCCAGGCCTTCAACAATCAGAACCAGGGAGGCCATCCCGACCAGACCGAGTGCGAGCATCGCGGCGACGGTCCTGTCGAACGAACCAAGGTACTGCTGATAAATAGCCCACGTGAAAGACTCGTATCTCATGAGGGAGACGGCCCCAAAGTCACTGAGTGTGTAGAGGGCGACCAGTAGTGAGCCCGAGACCATGGCCGGGCGGAGCTGTGGGAGAGTGAGTTTCAGGAATGTGCTGAGTGTCCCATGTCTAAGAAGGCGTGCCGACTCCTCCAGGCTAGGGTCCATTCGAAGAAGTGATGCCCTTACGGTCAGGTAAACATAAGGATAGCTGAGTAGAATCAATGTCAGCGCCGCACCGGGCAGTCCGTAGATCTCAGGCAGTCGTGTGACACCCAGTGGGGCGAGCGCTTCCTGAAGCAGACCTCTGGGGCCGAGCGCGGAGATGTAGAGGAATGCACCAACGTAGGTCGGAACCACAAGAGGCAGCGCACAGAGCACGGCCAGGAGGCGCCTGTTTGGCAAATCAGTCCTCGTGGTGAACCATGCAAGGGGAACACCAACGAGTAGACAGCCCGCCGTGACAACGAAAACCAACTGCACAGATCGCCACAGAATCTCTGCGGTCCTCGGACGGAGGAAGAGTTCCCAAGCGTCCGTCGACGCACCCAATCCCCTGATGGCAAGATAAACGAGTGGGAGAGCCATTGCTGAGCCGACCAACAAGGCGGCCGTCGTTAGCAAACTGGGAGGCTGAAGTCGCCCACCGGTCGACGCAAGGTTTGGGAGTCGGAGAGTTTCTAGCAAGACTGGTACTTGGGCCCCACTCGAGTCCCTACTGGATCGCTCCAAATTCATGCAGCAGCGCCATGGTTGCAGTTGTTTCGTCACGGTAGGCGGTCAGCGTGACTTCCGATGCACGGCGAGCCGCGATAAGGATGCCCACAGCGCGTGTTGCCACGTAGAACGGTACAGGTCGTGAACTCCTAGCACGGCACCCTACCAAGACTGACAACGTGAGTACTAACCCCATCATAGCTTCAGTGTGCGTTCGGTCTTAAAACCGCGATAAGTGTGACCTAATCAAATAGGTGTGTCAACACTAATACTGGATGTTAGACGCTTCTCAGCGATGCCGATCTGCACTCAGCATCAGGCGTCTGTTGCACCCGAGGACGGGTCAGAATAGAATTCGTTTTGCCAATTCGAAGAACAATTCACAAACTGGAGGACGCACATGCTAGAACATTTCAAGGTACCAGCGGATGAGGCGGTCCACGTTCAGGAAGCGCCGCTGAGAGAGACAGTAGCGAGCATCTTCAGGAAGATGGGAGTAAGCGAGTCAGACAGCGAGCTCGCAACAGACGTCCTGGTGATGGCCGACATGCGCGGAGTTGAGACTCATGGAGTCTCTAACATGCTCCGGTCATATGTATCCGGTTACGGCAGTGGGGAGTTGAACAATGATCCGAACTGGAGGATCACCAGAGAGACACCGGCTACCGCTAACGTCGACTCTGACCGCGGTCTGGGCATCATCGTCGTCCCCAAGGCAATGGAGATAGCGATCGAGAAGGCCAAGAACGTCGGAGTCGGGATGGTCACGATTCACAACTCAAGGCATCTGGGAATGGCGTCTTACCACGCTATGATGGCGCTCGAACACGACCAGATAGGTGTGTGCGTCACTTCCTGCCCTCCGGGCGTGCTGCCCACTTTTGGAGCTGAGCCACGGCTCGGGACCAACCCGATTGCCGTCGCGGCACCTGCGGACCAGGAGCCACCGTTCGTCTTCGACGCAGCGACTTCGACGGTTGCGGGCAACAAGCTGGGCCTGGCACGCAGGCTCGGCAACACGCTGCTCCCCGGCTGGGTTGGGGACCAGAACGGAGTGCCAATAATGGAAGAGGTGGACCCGCCAGTGCCCGGCTACGAGGGACGCGCTTCCTCATTCCTGCTTCCAGTTGGGGGCACGCGTGAGTCTGGTTCCCATAAGGGCTACGGGCTCGCCTGCATCGTCGACATACTCGGAGGAGTACTTTCAGGCGGTGGATTCGGAGCCGTACCAGGTCGTCCTAATTTCGGCCACATGGTCGCTGCCTACAACGTTGAAGCATTCATGGACACCGCCGAGTTCAAGCGGACGATGGACGACTTCCTCCGGATGTTGAGAGAGACTCCGCCCGCCCCTGGTCACGATCGCGTGCTGTTCCCTGGTCTTCCCGAGTCGGAAGAAGAGGAATTGAGGGCCGTACAGGGCATTCCATTCCACCCTGAAGTCATCGAGTGGTTCCAGGACATCACCAGCGAGTTGGACATCCCGTACAATCTGACCTAAGGACGAGTTTGCACCAAGTGCGATTGGAGACGCTCTCCGTTCCTAGGAGTGGCTGGGTGTCTCCAACGATCTAGGCAGCCCGTTCATGTAAGCGTCAGTCAAGTCTGCAACATCGGCGGAGACGGCGTCACCGATTACTAGCTCGGAACCGCCAACAACGCCGATTTTCACGTAGGGGACGCTCTCCGACTCGCACACAGTTCGCAGCGTATCGAGATTGGCAGGACTCACGCTCACTAGAATTCTGGACTGTCCCTCGCTGAACAGTGAGACATCCCATCTGTCTCCGACTCTCGCACTTATGTCGGCCCCCAGTTCACCGATGATGGCACTCTCTGCCAGAGCGACGGCAAGGCCGCCATCTGAGCAGTCGTGGGCTGATTTCGCGATGCCTGAACCGATCAACGAGCGGCAGGTCCTCTGAACGGCAACCTCAAGGCCTAGGTCAATACTGGGTCGACCGGCGACGGTCCCGTGAAACAGGCTCAGGTATTCGCTGCCAGCAAGCTCGGAAGCATCAGCATCTAACGAGTGCCTTCCTAACAGGACGATGACATCGCCCTCGTCTTTGAATCCAGCGGTCGTGTGCGAAGAAACATCTTCCGTCAAGCCAAGAGCGCCAACTACCGGTGTTGGGTAGATGCCCTCCCCTTGCGCTTCGTTGTACAGGCTGACGTTGCCGCTGACGACTGGGGCATCGAATCGCCTACTGGCTTCCGCCATGCCTGCAACCGCTTCGCGGAGCTGGAAGTAGATTTCGGGCTTTTCGGGGTTTCCAAAGTTCAGGCAGTCGGTCAGGGCAATAGGAGTTGCCCCTGCACAAGAGACGTTTCGGCATGCTTCTGCGACAGCTATCATGCCCCCAACGTAGGGATCCAGGTAGCAGAAACGGCCATTGCCGTCGGTTGAGACGGCCAGGCCCTTGGTCGTGTCCTTGACTCTGAGAAGCGCTGCATCGCCACCAGGAGCTACGACGGTGTTGGTCTGGACCTGGTGATCGTACTGTCTGTAGATCCACTGCCTCGATGCAATGTTGGATGAAGCAAGAAGAGCCTTCAGAACGTCTGATGGAGTGGCTTCTGGGCGTGGCAGAGATTCAAGGTCGAACGACTGGAGGTCATCAAGCCAGGAAGGTTTCATGGCAGGGGGTTCATAGAGCGGAGGGTCGGTCAGCAGCTCCACTGGGACAGCCGCTTCAACCCGGCCCGACTCAGAAATCGAGGCTAGCCCGTCGTCCATGACCTCCCCTATGACATCTGAACGAAGGTCCCAGCGGTCGAAGATGGCCTTAACTTCAGCCTCCCGGCCAGGCTTCACGACAACGAGCATACGCTCCTGTGACTCGCTCAGCATAACCTCGTACGGAGTCATGCCGGACTCGCGTCGGGGGACCGCGTCTATGTCGATGTGTATTCCGACTCCTGAATTGCTGGCGCACTCCACGCTCGAACTGGTTAGACCCGCAGCTCCGAGGTCCTGTATGCCTATGACCGCATCACTCTCGGCAGCTTCCAGGCACGCTTCGATCAGGACTTTCTCAAGGAACGGGTTTCCGACCTGGACGGTTGGACGAAGCTCCCTCTCTTCCTCGAAAGTTCGAGAAGCGAGCCCTGAGGCGCCGTGTATACCGTCGCGTCCCGTATCTGCGCCAACCAGCATTATCAAATTGCCAGGACTGCCTGCCGTTGCTCGCCGTAGATCTTCATGACGAAGTATTCCAACGCACATCGCATTGACGAGAGGGTTACCCGAGTAGCAGGGGGCAAACTGGACCTCACCACCGACGTCAGGTACTCCTATGCAGTTCCCGTAGCCGGAGATGCCGGAGACCACTCCCTGGAAGAGGTATCGGTTACGGCTTTCAGTGAGGGGTCCGAAACGAAGCGAGTTCAGCAGCGCGATCGGACGGGCGCCCATGGCGAAAATGTCTCGTACGATTCCGCCTACGCCAGTGGCCGCACCTTCGTAAGGTTCAATCGCTGACGGGTGGTTGTGAGACTCGACCTTCATGACTACGGCCAGGCCTTCTCCAATGTCCACCACCCCTGCGTTCTCACTTCCAGGAGCTACCAACATACGGCCGCTCGTTGTGTTGAATGACTTCAGCAGCGGCTTGGAGTGCTTGTAGCCGCAGTGTTCGCTCCACATTGAGCCAAACAGCCCGACCTCCAGGTGATTCGGCTCACGGCCCAATCGCTCGACTATGGCCTCATACTCGCCCTGAGATATGGCGAGTTGGTCAAGTACTTCCTGTGAGATGGGCACAGTGCTACAGACCTCCAGGGTCAAGAGCGCTAGACAGTTGAAGCACCTGCAATGGGCGACTTGGAAAGGGATTGTACGATCGACTGGAAAATCGTGAGACCGTCTGTTCCGCCCATGAGGGGATCGCAGCACCTTTCAGGATGGGGCATCATGCCCAGGACATTCCTTTCGGCGTTCGTGATTCCCGCGATGTTCCTCAGTGAGCCGTTTGGATTGGCTTCCGACGTTACATCGCCGGCGTCGTCACAGTATCTGAATACGATCTGCCCGCCGTTCTGCAAGGTTTCCAGTGTAGCGTCGTCGGCATAGAAGTTGCCCTCACCGTGGGAGATGGGAACGGCCAAGACATCCCCACTATGACTGGCGTTTGTGAAGGGGGTGACAGTCGTCTCAACGCGCAGATTCACCCATTGGCATCGGAATTGCAGGTGGTCGTTGCGCATCAGGACGCCTGGTAACAGACCGGCCTCGCACAGGATCTGAAACCCGTTGCAGATACCAATAACCAAGCCACCGCCTGAGGCGAATTCTTCGACGGATTTCATAATCGGCGAGAATCTGGCTATTGCCCCGGCACGAAGGTAATCGCCGTACGAGAAGCCGCCCGGAACGATCAGGCAGTCAACGCCGGAAACGTCGGTGTCTTTGTGCCAGATGTAACGTGCCTGCTCTCCCAGATTGTCGGTGACTGCTGTGTAGCAGTCGCCGTCGCTCCACGTGCCAGGGAACACGATAACGCCGAATTCCATCAGCCTGCCTCAGCGATCCCCAAGTTGTACAACTTTTCGACCAGTGCAGTCCTCATAGGCCGCGTAGGATCTCCATAACTATGGAACTCACCTCTCGGCCCTCGGCCCGGCCGCGAACCTGGGGCATAATCTGCGACATTACTTTGCCCATGTCGCCGGGGCCCGAAGCTCCGACTTCAGCGACGACCTCCTGGACCAAGGAGGTGATCTCATCGCTCGTCATCTGCTGGGGCATGTACTCCATGATGATCTCGAGTTCGGCCTGTTCCTTCTCGACAAGGTCACTGCGATTGGCTTCGGTGAAGGCCTCGATACTGTCCCGACGCTGCTGCGCCTGGCGCGACAGGACCTGGACCACACCGTCATCATCGAGATCTTCTTGGACCTTAATCTCCTGGTTCCTGATCTCGGACCGCAGGTATCTAATGACGTCACGCCGGGCCGCGTCACGGCTGCGCATCGCCTGTTTGAGATCGTCTTCGAGTCTTGTTTTCATAGTCATGATGTGTACCTGACAAGAGTTATTTACAGCTGCTCAGCGGCCTTTTCTATCAACTCAAGAGATCGATCTCTGCCAAGGACTTCAAGAGACTCGAATATTGGTGGAGACACCTTTTGTCCCGTCGTGGCAACCCTGAGGGTACCAAGCAATTGGCCCACCTTTACTCCAAGTTCGGCTGCCATCGGCCTGAGGACTGACTCAATGGGGCCCGTCTCGAAGCACTCCAAGTCGGCTAAGCTCTTGTGGGCCGCCTCCAGAATGCGTCGGGTTCCCTCAGGGTCCATTCCTCTCTGAACGACCTGCTCAGGGTCAAGGTGAATGTTTTTCGAGAAAACGAACTTGACCAGGGGCGCAGCGTCGTCGAGGGTCTTCAGACGCTCGACGATCAGTGGCACAACTTCGGCAACACTGTCGGCGTCTGGCTGGATGTCAAAGTCAGGTGGAGCCGCCTGCCAGTAGTGTGCCAGTGCCTCAGCGACTTTTCCTTCGGGGGAGTTTCTTATGTGCTGACCGTTGAGCCAGACCAACTTGTCGAAGTCGAAAACAGCGTCTGACCTGGATACGCGGTGGGGATCAAAGTTGCTTATCAACTCATCTGTAGTGAAGAACTCGGACTTGTCGTCGAGAGACCATCCCAGCAGGGTGAGGTAGTTCATCAGCGCCTCGGGCAGGACTCCCATATCGCGATAGTCCATAACCGACGCCGCGCCGTGGCGTTTGCTCAGCTTGGTCTTATCGGGAGCAAGGATGACAGGCAGGTGAGCGAACTCAGGCATGTCCCATCCGAGCGCAACGTAAAGTTGAACGTGGCGCGGGACGCTTGACAGCCACTCTTTACCGCGCATCACGTGGCTGATCCCCATGTGGTGATCATCGACAACTGACGCGAGATGATACGTTGGGAAACCGTCTGATTTGATAGCGACGAAGTCATCATACTGGCGGTTTTCGAATTCAACGTGGCCAAACACGATGTCGTCGAGTTCAGATACGCCATCATCGGGCATCTTGAAACGCACAACAGGCCTGTTGCCGGCAGACTCAAGGCGCGAGGCCTCTTCAGAAGACAGGCCCAGGCAGTGGCGGTCGTAGCCAATCGTGTCGACGCCAGCCTCTTCCTGTTCTTTCCTGATCCGATTGAGTCGGTCAGGCGTGCAATAGCATCGATAGGCTTGCCCAGATTCGATGAGCCCTTCGACCACGCTGTGGTAGAGCTCCAGGCGTTCAGATTGAACATACGGAGCGACCGGGCCACCGATGTCGGGGCCCTCGTCCCAGTCCAGTCCGATCCATCGGAGGGAGTCCAGCATGGCTTCGACAGCACCTTCAGTGCGACGGTCCTGATCCGTGTCTTCAACACGAATCATGAAGTCCCCGTGGTGCCTTCGTGCAAACAACCAGGCGAAAATAGCAGTCCTCACGTTTCCAATGTGAGGGTTGCCGGTGGGACTGGGGGCGAATCGGACCCTTACGTGATCAGTTCTGGTCATCAGTGTTCCCGTCAGCCGCCAGCCTGACGAGGCGATACTGACGCGCCCCTCGGCGGAGGACAATTACCCTGCCATCTACTGCGTGTTCCAGCTTGACCATGTGTCTACTGTTAGACACGCGTTCGCTGCCGACAACAATTCCGCCGCCTTCGATCAGCCTTCTTGCATCGCCTCGTGATGATGCTAGACCTGTATTTGCCACCAGGTCGCGCAGACCCACGCCCTCGCCTTCGAAGGCCTGCTTGGGCATGGTCATTGAGGGAACATCCTGGAAGATGTCTAGAAGCTCGTCAGCGCCGAAGCCTGCGATGTCGCCCCCGAACAGCACCTCCGTTGCGGCCAGTGCGGTCTGAAATGCGGATTCACCGTGCGTCATCCGAGTGACCTCTGAGGCGAGCAGCCGTTGGGTCTCACGAGCTTCGGGGCTGGTCGCTACTTCGTGCTCGTACTCCTCGATCTCGTCTGGAGACAGCAATGTGTAGTACTTCAGGAACCTGACAGCATCGGCATCAAGTGTATTGAGCCAGAACTGGTAGAACTGGAAGGGAGACGTCTTGTCAGCGTCGAGCCAGACTGCGCCACTTTCAGTCTTCCCAAACTTTGTTCCTGCTGCAGTAGTGATAAGCGGCGTTACGAGCGCGTGTGCAGGCTTCTGCCTTGCGCGTCTGATCAGGTCCACGCCGGCTGTAATGTTTCCCCACTGATCGCTTCCCCCCATCTGCAGGGCACAGCCATATCGATCGAATAGTGTCAGGTAGTCGTAAGCCTGCAGCAGCATGTAGCTAAACTCTGTGTAGGAGATCCCGTCAGCCATCCGACTCTGGACGGACTCCTTTGCAAGCATGTAATTGACTGTGAAGTGTTTGCCAACGTCGCGCATGAAGTCGATCGAACTGATCTCTTCGAGCCAATCGGCATTGTTCACGAGAAGTGCCGCGTTATCTGCGGCATCGAAATCCAGGAAACGTGCGAGCTGCCCTCTGATCCCTTCGAGATTGTGTTGAAGCTCGTCCCTAGTAAGCAGCGGGCGCTCTTCCGACTTTCCTCCGGGATCCCCAATCAGTCCAGTGCCGCCTCCTGCTATGGCAATCGGGCGATGCCCGCTGCGCTGCAACCGCACGAGCACCATGATTCCGAGCAGGTTGCCGATGTGGAGGCTGTCTGCAGAGGGATCGAAGCCGATATAGGCCGTGATCCTCTCTCTTCCCAAGAGGTCCTCGAGGCCGGGCGTGAGCAGTTCCTCTCCATCGTCAGTAACATGGATAAGTCCACGCCATCGAAGGTCATCAACGACCGACTGAGTCGCCTGCATGGTTCACGTTCTCCTATGGGAACACGGGACCGGTCAGGTATCAGCCTAGTAGACTCACAAGCAGCCGGTCAATGGGAAGCAAGAGTGCCGCGGCAGACCGGGATTCCAGTCTTAAGTCCTCATCTGGGGAAAGAGGACAACCTCGCGTATGGTGCGTTGCCCTGACAGGAGCATGGCTAGCCTGTCCATGCCCATGCCCAGTCCACCGGTGGGGGGCATGCCGTACTCGATCGCAGTGAGAAAGTCCTCATCGAGCCTGTCCCACTCTTCCTGAGGAAGGGCGGCCCGGAACTCCTCCTGTTCTTCGAACCGTCCGCGCTGATCGACTGGATCGTTCAGCTCTGTAAAGGCGTTGGCAATCTCCATACCTGCGGAGAACGCTTCGAATCGCTCTACCAGCCGGGGATCATCGGGAGTCCGCTTGGCGAGCGGCGACACTTGCACAGGGTAGTCGATCAGGAATGTAGGTTGTACCAGTGTCGGTTCCACGGCAGTCGAAATCAGCTTGTCCACCAGGCCCGCCCAGCTAACCTGGTTCTCGATCGGAATCCCCTTCGATGCCATGGCATTCTTCAGACCGTCGACGTTCTGATGTTCCAGAATGTCGATGCCGGTGCACTCCTTGATCTTGTCGACTAGTTTCACCCTCGGCCATGGTGGTGAGAAGTCTATAGTGTGATCACCGTACGCCACTGCGGAGCTTCCGGCCACCTCGTTGGCGACGGTACTGACAAGTTCTTCGACGAGCGCCATGATGTCGTTGTAGTCGGCGAAAGCTTCGTAGGACTCCATGGTGGTGAACTCTGGATTATGGTTGGCGTCGATGCCCTCGTTACGGAAGATTCTCCCGATCTCGTAGACCCTTTCAAGGCCTCCGACTATCAGGCGCTTCAGGTGGAGCTCAGTTGCAATTCTGAGGAAGAGATCGCGGCTCAGGGCGTTATGGTGTGTCTCAAACGGGTGGGCCATGCCCCCAGCGGCCACCGGCACCAGCACGGGTGTCTCAACTTCCATGTAGCCGCGCCCCTCCATGAATCGGCGTATCGCGCTCACCATGCGACTGCGTAGAACGGCGATGCGTCGGGCCTCCGGGTTGGAGATCAGGTCGAGGTACCGCTGACGGTAACGTATCTCGGTGTCAACAAGGCCATGCCACTTCTCTGGGAGGGGTCTCAGCGACTTGCAAAGGACCGTAAAGTCACTGGCCTGCACGGTGACCTCGCCGGTTCGGGTGCGGATCATCTGGCCGGTTACGCCAATCCAGTCTCCAATATCAAGGTCACGGAGAGTGGCGTAGTCATCTCCGAGGGTGTTGCTCCGGAACATCGTCTGGATGCTTCCGGTACCGTCTAGAATGTCGCAGAAAGTGACCCGGCCCATACCGCGCATTCCCGTGATACGCCCACCAATGGATACCTGGTCCAGGTCGAACTCGTGGTCGCCTGAGAATTCAGCCGACTCAAACTGCTGCACTGCGTCGGTCGCTGTGTGCGTCCGCTCATAGTTACGCGGATAGGGGTCTATGCCCTTACTTCGAAGGTTCTCGGTCTTCTCAAGCCGGACTCGCACCAACTCGTCTAAAGGAAGCGTCATATTTTCTGTCCTCCTCTTAGCGAGGCTTCGGTCGATGCTGGTGTGCTATTGGTGTAAATGGTGAGTCCGGTGTGGAAAACTGGGTCTTACTCTATGGCCACTATAGTAAGTTTCTGGACTCCTGAAGGGGTGGATACTTCAATCACATCCCCCACGCGACGATCGAAGAGAGCCTGTCCTACTGGAGACTCATTTGAGATCTTCCCCTCAAGGGGACGCGCCTCTGCACTTCCAACCAGTTGGTAGCTCCGGTTCTGGCCTCTTTCTGTCTTCACGGTTACGGCGGACCCGAACTGGACCTGGCCCTCCGACTCAGGACTTCGCTCGGCCACGATTGCGTTGTTCAATAACTGTTCGAGGTCCCTGATGCGCCCCTCGACAAATGCCTGTTCGTTCTTGACTTCCTCATACTCGGCGTTGTCAACGGTACCGCCGCTTTCAGTTGCCACGTGAATGCGGGCGGCGACATCAGGACGACGTACGGTACGGAGCTGGTGGAGTTCCTCCTGTAGTTGGTCGCGACCTTCTGGAGTGAGGAATTGCTGGCGCTGAGTCATTGGGACGCTCCGACATAACCAAAGCGACTGAGAGGCGATGCACAGATTAGACATCTCTCAGCCGCGTTCGTATATGGTAAAACACGGCGGGCATGTCGACAAGCTGTGATATATACTCACGCAACGAGGAACAGGACGAATGACGATCTCGATCTCACTCCGGGTGACCAGCATTCAGACGCGTGTTGTGACCGCGCGAAGAAACAGGGGTTGATTCATGGGCAACGGAGGCGAAAGACAGGATGTTGTAATCATAGGGGCCGGCGCTTCGGGCGCGGCGTTCGCCTGGAGCCTGGCGAAAGATGGGTTCAGCGTTCTGTGCCTGGAACAGGGAGGGTGGACAAATCCATCCAACTATCCGTCCAACCAGCAGGACTGGGAGATACATCGCCAGACTGACTTCAATCCTGACCCGAACTTCAGGAACCTTCCGGAAGACTACCCTGTCAATGACAAAGACTCTCCGATAGCGCCACTGATGTACAACGCTGTTGGAGGCAGCACAATCCACTGGAGTGCTCACTTCCCGAGGTTCCATCCGTCGGACTTCAAGACGAAATCTCTTGACGGCGTCGGGGACGACTGGCCGGTGACATATGCCGAGTTGGAGCCGTACTTCGACACCAACGACCGCATCATGGGCGTGGCCGGGATGACAGGTGACACAGCATACCCTCCTAAGTCCGAGCGGCAGACGCCTCCCATTCCACTCGGCGTTCTGGGCCAGACAATGGCGAACGGCTTCGACAAGCTGGGCTGGCACTGGTGGCCTTCGGATTCCGCAATTCTGACTGCCCCGTATGACGGACGTGCGGCGTGCAACAACTGCGGCCCCTGCGACATTGGGTGCAGCAGAAGAGCCAAGGCTTCCACTGACGTCACTTACTGGCCCAAGGCCCTCGCCATGGGCGCTCAACTCAGGACTCACTGCCGCGTGCGTGAGATCACGGTCAACAAGGACGGTCTTGCAGACGGGGTCGTCTACTACGACGCCGACGGACAGGTCCGGGAGCAGAAGGCGAGTGTAGTGGTGCTTGCCTGCAATGGGATCGGTACTCCGCGGCTGCTTTTGAATTCGGCCACTCCTGCCTTCCCTGATGGTCTCGCGAATTCGTCAGGTCTCGTTGGCAAGAACTTGATGTTCCATCCCTACTCGATGGTCACGGGGGTCTTCGACGAGATGCTTGAAGGCTATAAGGGTCCAATGGGAGCCAGCATTGTCAGCCAGGAACACTACGAGACAGACCTGTCCAGGGGGTTTGTACGCGGTTACGCCTTCCAGGTAGCTCGAAGTACTGGACCGGTAGCTGTCGCAAGAGGAGGAGCCGGTGGACAGAGACTGCCGTGGGGCAACGAGCATCACTCGGCGCTGGCCGAACGGCTAGGTCATACAGTCACAATTGCGGTCATCGGAGAGGACCTACCGGAGCTTCACAATGAGGTGACGCCCGACGACGAACTGACTGACAGCAATGGCATACCGGCGCCCAAGATTAGCTACACGTTGAGTGAAAACAGCCGCAAGATGATGGACCACGGCATAGGGTCCGCGACGGAAGTCCTAGAGGCGGCCGGTGCGCACACGGTGACGGCAAACCCCTTACTTCGTCCGGCAGGATGGCACCTGCTCGGGACCGCGAGGATGGGTGAGGACCCATCCGGCAGTGTG
Source organism: Dehalococcoidia bacterium (assembly GCA_021295915.1). Lineage (NCBI taxonomy): Bacteria > Bacillati > Chloroflexota > Dehalococcoidia > Dehalococcoidia bacterium. The sequence goes on along the minus strand of JAGWBK010000004.1, from coordinate 30,528 downwards.
GTCGGTAGGTCGGGCCAAACTCACGACGTGAAGAACCTGTTCATCATCGACGGGAGCGTTTTCGTAACCGCGGGAGCAGTGAACCCAACGTCAACCATCCAGGCAGTGGCGCTGCTCATGGCGGATGAATTCAAGCAGAACGCAAGGCATCTTCTGGATTAGCCGGCAGGAGTCTGAATCATGGCAATTTTTCTCAGTGCCGATCAAAGGGCATTGCTCGACGTGGTACTTGACCGACTGATTCCGCCTTCAGGCACAATGCCGGGAGCTGGTCAGGTCGGCACCGCCGACTACCTTGACACCGTTGCGGGAGAGTCTCCTCGACTAGCCAGGCTGTTTGCGGCCGGACTACGCAGCATAGAGACTGCTGCAGTTCGACGCGACTCCAGTTTCGTACAAATGAGCGGCGATCAGCAGGACGACGTACTCAGGCACGTTGAATCCAGCAAGTCTGCTTTCTTCGAGATGCTACTCTTGCACACTTATAACGGGTACTACTCAAACCCCGAGATAGTTGAGGCGCTTGGACTTGAGCCGCGACCGCCGCAGCCTCGAGGTCATGAAGTCGAGTTTGGAGACTTCACTGCACTCGAGGCTGTGACTTCGAGAGGTCAGGCTTACAGAGAAGCGTAAACCTCTAGGTTGGACTTCTAGTAGCCCATCCGGCCTTCGCGAGCAAGCCACGCGAACTGCTGCGGTCGTCGGCTAGCGCCCGGGTCCATAATTACGTTTACGAGCGCTGCCTTCCCCGAGTTGAACGCCCGCTCAAGGGCCGGCCTGATCTCGTCCGGTTTTTCGACGTACTCCCCGTGGCCGCCAAACGCCACCATCATGAGATCGAACCTCATGCTGGGTGTGAAGTCATTCGGATTCTCTTCGCCATCAACGTATTCGCGGACCCATTTGTCGATGTTGGCGTTCTGGAACACTACCCAGACGACGGGCAGTTTGAAGCGGACGGCGGTCTCGATGTCCATACCGTTGAAGCCGAAGGCCCAGTCACCTTGCAGGCAGACGACGGGCTTGTCGGGATGGACTACCTTGGCGGCGATTGAGAACGGGACGCCGACGCCGACACATCCCGCAACCCCAGCGTCGACGCGCTGCCTGGGATTCCACACGGGAATTACCTGGCGAGAGATGTCCATCGTGGAAGCTCCGTCGGCAACCAGGATCGAGTCCTTTGGCATGTAGTCACGGATCTCTTTGAGGATCCGATAGTAGCCAAGGGGCATGGTATCGGTGTTCAGCATTGGTTCGATCGTCTCCCCATTCTGGGCCGCCTTCTCCTGCAGGCCTCCCAGCCAGGGGGTCTCGCCAAACTCGACTGGAGACGTCTCAAGCGCCTCTACCAGCTGCCCTACTACCATCTTGGCATCGCCCACAAGGCCCACGTCTGCCGCATGGTTGATGCCGATTTCCTCCGGTTCTATGTCGACCTGAATGAGCTTGTAGTCTTCAGCGAACCTTGGAGGCTGGCCGAAGTGGAAGATCCAGTTCAGTCTGGCTCCTACGAGTACCACAGTGTCGGCGCCCTGAAGCGCCTGGGTTCGTGCCGCAGAGACGTTCATGGGATGATCTGGGGGCAGGACGCCCGCTCCCATTGGTGAGGTCAGGAACGGGATCTGCGTCTCGTTGACGAATTGCAGGAGTTCATCCTCAGCCCATGACCATGCCGCACCTTTCCCTACAATCAGCAGCGGTCGCTCGGCCTCTCTGAGGATGTCCAGCGCTTCCTGTATCTTCTGGGGCTCGGCAAGGGGTCTTGCGGCTTCCGGAGCTGGGGTAGGAACGGGAACTTCCGAGTCGTCCACGGAGCCCGATATCATCTCGGCAGGCAGGTCGAGGTAGACGGGACCAGGCCGTCCGGCCAATGCCTTGCGAAGGGCTATGTTGATGAGAGTGGGGATTCTCTGAATGGACTCGGCGGCGTAGGCCCACTTGCAGAGGGGCTCGGTGGACTCCACCTGTGCCAATTCCTGGAAGTCGCCCATGTTTCGGCGGCGGAGCTCTGCAGAGCCACCGATCACCAGCATCGGCCAGCAGTTGACCTGCGCGTTGGCGATAGCTGTCAGAGTGTTAGTCTGTCCTACACCAGAGGCCGCTATGCACACGCCCACGCCCCTCGTGAAGTACGAGTGAGCCTGTGCGGCCATTGCCGCGGCCTGCTCATGGCGCACTGTGATCACTCGCAGGCCGGCCTCAGCACAGCCGTTGACTATCGGACCGACGGGGTCCCCCGGTAATGTGTAAACGGTATCGATGCCTTCTCTTTTGAGCGAGTCAACGACCAGTTCGGCCCCTGTCACGTCTGCCATTTCGTTTGCCTCCTTGTCCTACTATGGGACTGCGGCAATTGTATCTTCAGGCCAAGCACTGTCAAGTTGGGCTCCGGTGGTAGAATGGGCCCGCACTTCGCGAACAACCCCAGGAGGTTAAGAGTGGCAGATAACTTTGTACCGTCTTTCGTCTGGAGAAACACCACGCGCATCGTCTTTGGGACAGACACCCTCGATCAGCTGCCAAACGAAGTCCGGGATGTAGTTGGAGAAGGGTCCAAAATCCTGTTAGTTACAGGACGTTCGTTCCTGAGATCGAGGGGAATTCTCCAGAGAGTACTGAACCTCCTCGATGGCTTCGACGTGGTGCTGCACGACCGTGCGGACCCTTTCCCGACTCCAGCAGATGCAGATGAAGCAGCTGCCGTATGCAGAGAGTCCGGTGTGGACATCGTCGTCGGCATCGGAGGCGGGAGTGCGCTGGACCTCGCAAAGGCGGCGGCAGTCCTTGCCACACACGAGGGGCCTGCTAAGGACTATTCCAAAAGGATTGCCAAGCTCGAAAATGCGAGCCTGCCATTCATCGCCGTGCCCACTACATCGGGCAGCAGCAGCGAGGTGACCTCCGGGTCTGCTCTCTGGGACTGGGACTCACATTCTCAGTTCGGACTAGGGGACGTTCGGATGTTCCCAACTGTGGCAATTGTGGACCCGAAACTTGCCATGACGATGTCGCAGAGCCTGGTCGCAAACACGGGCATGGATGCATTCACCAGCGCCTTCGAAAGTTACTGGAACGTGAATTCGGAACCGATATCAGATGCCTACGCCCTAGAAGTTATGCGGCTGTACTCAGGGAACCTGGTGCGATCCGCAATCCAGGGAGACCTGGAGTCACGCGCGGCCTGTGCCCTTGCTGCGACGATGTCAGGAGTGGGGTACAGCAACAGCACACCAAATGCGTGTCATGGAGTGGGAAGTCCACTCACCCTCTACTGGAGGGCGGAGCATGGGCAGTCAGTGTCGATAACGCTGACTTCCTTCCTGAAGTGGTCAGCGCCCGCTATCGCAGACCGAATTCCGGCACTGCTGTCTGCCGTGGGTGTAAGCACCATTGAGGAAGCCTCCGACAAAATCGAACGAATCATGTCGGACTGCGGTCTTGAGACGCGGCTGTCAGGGCTCGGCATCCAGGAAGACGACATAGACAAGATTGTCGAAAATACGCGGTGGGACCGACTTGCACTGCTTCCCAAGCCAATGGAAAGGGATGACCTCAGAAAGATGCTGACGGAGATCCTCTAGGCACTCAATCTAGGGGAGGGGCCGCTAGGCTCTAGACATCGAGTGGAAACCCTTCCGGTTCGTATCACATCAGAGCCAAGCTCTAGGAGGCGTCAGGTTCGGACTCCTCCTCGAGCAGTTGGCGGAGCTTCTCCCTGGCCTCTCTAATGACACGAGTCTGCTCGGCTATCTTGTCATACAGGTCCGACCGCGCCTTTACGCCTTCGCCTATCAGGAAGGCAGCAGCTTCGGAGCGGCTGTTGGCAACACCGCAGTCGACGAGTTCGTCCAGCCTCTCCAGGCTGTCCCTGCTGAGCCTGACCATCACTACGCTGTCTCGGGTAGTGCGCACGGCCTTTATGGAGTCTCGAATCGAGTCGCCCACCGAGGTTGCGACGTCTCGGCCTTTCCCCAGCGCGTCGCGGACCACTTTATCTACGTCTTCGAGATCGTCCAGAGTGATCGTGATTGTCCTCGCCCGCTTCCGAGCCTCACCATCGTGACTGTCGCGTGTCTCTTCTTGGCGATCACCGTTCATTGACATTGCATTACCTTCCTGAATGTAACTTACTTACATGTAAGTATAACACAGAGACGGCATTGTGCTAGTTTCGGCTCGGATCTTCTGGGAAATGCCGGCTGGTCAGTCCGGCAGTTGTTTGGCGAGCGTGCCTAGACCTTGTAGCAGGCTGCGAACTGGCCTGCACCCTTGTCTTCAAGTGGGGGATGGACATTGTCCCGGCAGAAGTTGTCTGCAATGGGACACCGATCGTAGAAGCGACACCGAGGGGGTGGATCCACCGGCGTGGTCACGCCGCCCTTGATGTTGACTGGGTCCCGGGTTGAGGCAGGGTCGGGAACCGGCACTGCCGACAGCAGAGCCTTTGTGTATGGGTGCTGGGGGTTGCTAAGAAGCTGCTCAGTCTCTCCTACTTCCACGATCTTGCCCAGGTACATCACGGCGATGCGGTTGCACATGTATCTGGCAACGGCCAGGTCATGCGTAATGTACACGTAGGTGATGCCCAGCCGGTCGCCGAGGTCGTCCATAAGGCGCATGATGCCAGTGCGGACCGACACATCCAACATTGACGTCGGCTCGTCAGCGACCACAAAGGTAGGCTCGACCACCAGTGCCCTGGCAATTACTACACGCTGTCTCTGCCCACCTGAAAGCTCGTGCGGATACCGGAACAGAAATGTCGATGGCGGGGAGAGTCCGACCAGGACAAGCATGTCTGACACTCGCTCGATTCTCTCGGCTGGCCCGCCAATGTTCTGTACCCTGAGCGGCTCCGAGACCGCATCGAAGACGGTCTGCCGTGGGTTCAGGGACTCGTACGGGTCCTGGAAGACCATCTGGGCCTTCTTTCTGAACGCCTTGAGAGAGGCCCCTTTGAGGATCGCAATGTCCTCTGAATTTCCGGTCCCATCATCAAACTGGATGTGACCCGCAGTAGGTTCTATCAGTCGGACGAGCAGCTTGCCGGTGGTGGTCTTGCCGCAACCGGATTCTCCTACGAGTCCGAGACTCTCGCCGCCCATCAGGTCGAAAGAAATATCGTCAACAGCGTGCACGAAGCTCTTCTGCCCGCCCAACCATGAGTGCGAGACTGGGAACAGCTTGGTTAAGGCCTGGGCACTAACCACAGGACGGCTCCCAGATGGTTCGTTTCTCAATGGATCTGCATTCGCCTCGTTACTCATTACGTGGATTCCAGCAGACGGCCCAATGACCGTCTCGGTTGACTATCGGTGGCTCCGACGTCATACATTCATCTGTGGCGTAGGGGCATCGCGGATGGAAGCGGCAACCAGCCGGTGGATCCGCCAGGTTGGGAGGCTCTCCAGGTAGGGTGGAAAGGTCCTTCTTCTCCCCCACAACGCTTGGGAAGGCTGACATCAGTGCCTGTGTGTATGGATGAATCGGTCTATCAAACACCTCGGAAGTCGGGCCGAACTCCACTATCTTTCCTGCATACATAACTCCAACGGCGTCGCTGACCTCCGCAATGACCGCCATGTCATGGGATATGTAGATCATGCTCATATCCAGCTTGCGCTGGACTTCCTTCATCTCACGGAGGATTCGGTCCTGGACAATTACGTCGAGCGCGGTGGTGGGTTCGTCGGCGATAATCAGGTCCGGCTCGCACGCCAGGGCCATCGCTATTATGGCCCGCTGCTTCATGCCCCCGCTGTACTCATGGGGATACCTGTCCATGAACTCCGGATTGAGTCCCACGAGTTCGTACAACTCCTGGACCCTATCGTGAGACTCCTGACGAGTTTTTTCGTAGTGTGCCTCGAGAGCTTCGACGATCTGGTCGCCGACTCTGTAGACGGGGTCGAGTGAGTTCATTGCAGCCTGAAATACCATCGAGATTCGGTCCCAGCGGTACTCCCTCATTTCTCGCTCACTCAGCGGCAGCAGGTCCACGCCATCCAACAGCACACTCCCGGCCAAAAGTGACGCGTTGTCAGGAAGAAGCTTCAGCAGCGAAGTCGCAATTGATGACTTGCCGCAGCCTGACTCACCGACCAGGCCCAGCGATTGGCCGTGTTCCACTGAGAACGACACTCCATCCACAGCGCGAACCGGTCCTTCCCGGGTCATGTAGTGCATGGTGAGGTTATCGACGGTGAGTAGAGCCACGAGCTACCTGCGCCTTAGCCGTGGGTTGACGACTTCGTCCAGCGCCCTGCCCACCAAGTAGAAGGACGAACAGAGCAGCGTTATGGAGAGACTCGCCGGGAAGATCAGCCACCAGTACTCGCCCACCTGAAGGAGGTAGCCCGCTGACTCCGTTGTGTGAATCATGAGTCCCCAACTCATACGAACGTCGAGTAGTCCGAGGAAGCTTAGGACGGCCTCTGAGAAGATCGCGCTCGTGACCGTAAACATCATGTAAAGGAACGAAAGTGGAAGTAGATTAGGGACCACGTGAACGAGGATTATGTGAAACGGGCTGCCGCCGGCAATCCTGGCAGCCTCGATGTAGGGTTTGTTCACCACCGACAGCGCCTGGGACTTTACGAGTACACCTGTCCCACCGAAGCCGGACAGGATCCCGATTATCAACGCCAATTCAAAGTGCTCGACGCCGATCAGTGCACTCAAAACGACAAGCACACTTATAGCGGGCATCATAATCATGATGTCTGCCAGCCTCATTAGGATCGTATCTACTACACCTCCGAAGTAGGCCGAAACCGCTCCAACAGTCGTGCCAATCGTGACAGTTACGACTGCTGCGAGCAGCCCAAGTAGAAACTCTGACCTCGCGCTGAACATGAGCTGGCTAAGTATGTCCCTTCCGAGAGGATCGGTCCCCAATGGATGGCTCAGACTCGGAGGAGCCGGCTGCCTCGTTTCATCCATCGCGTATCCGATAACCGGATCATACACATGTGGACTCCAGACCGTTTTCAGCATTACGGGGTGAGCTAAAGCCAGAACAGCGTAGAAGACTATGATGGCGAGGCCAACCATCCCTATCCTGGCGCCCATAAACAGGGACCAGTTTTCCCGCAGGCTTCTAGAGGCGAGGCGGAGCCGTACCCGCCACATAGCTTCCGGGAGTTCGGTATGGGGACTCTGAACTGCCATCAGTACCTGATCCTCGGGTCGAGGAATACATAGAGTACATCTGCTGCCAAGTGGGCCAGGAGTACAAAGATGCCCACGAATACGAATGCGCCTACGGCGAGTGGCAGGTCCTCGGACAGGGCCGCCGAAACCAACGTCTGACCCATCCCAGGCCATGAGAAGATGGACTCTATGATGATGCCGCCATCAACGGCGAATGCGAGGCTGAATACCAGGCTCGTCACCACGGGAAGGAGCGCGTTTCTGGCCACGTGCTTGTCCCGGACGTCGCGTTCGGGCAGGCCCTTCGCCCTTGCTGCCATCACGAAGTCTTCCCGCATGGTCTCAAGCATGCTGTTGCGGGTCAGCAGCATGGTGCCGGCGAAGCTGATGAGAGTAAGCGTCACGACTGGCAAAATCATGTGCTTCACGATGTCCCAGGCCAGATACCCCACGCCAGATGCAAGCCAGGCGAGCAGTATGGCAGCCAGAATGCATGGGATGCTGGCCAATCGCAGGAGTATCGGTAGCTGGCCGTGCCGCCTCGATGTGATTACGAACAGCGCGAAGACTGTGATGGAGGCGACAGTCGCCGTCACGATCATGCGGAAGAAGACTGTGTTAGCGTCGACCTCGGCATCCCGCCACAGGACCGGATCGAGGAATTTACCTATTGGGAACCACCCGGCCTTGAACGAAAACAGCCAGATCATCATCAGGGCAAACCAGGGTGTGAACACAGTGTAGAGCGTCACACCGCCGATGGTGCCCGCATATTCGGTCCACCCTCCCCTACGCCAGGCGATGATCTTGCCGAGAGCGAATCCAAGGTAGAACGAGACAACCGTCGCAGTTGCGAATAGGACTATGGTCCGAGGCAGTCGCTCCTTGATAACATCTGCCACTGACCTAGGGTAGTAGCTGAATGAGGTCCCGAAATTGCCCGTGAAGGTATTCTTGATGTGGACGAGGTACTGCTTCCAAAGCGGCTCGTTTACACCGAACAGTTCCTGGAGCCGCTCCCTTGTTTCAGGTGGAACATCGGGGCTCAACGCGTAGAAATTAGTGACGTCGCCCGGCTGCGCGTTGACTATGAAGAAGACGAGGGAGAGGAATACGAAGAGCGTAACAAGTATCTGGATGGACCTTTTGATCAGATATCGCGCCATCTCTTCGTCCGCCAGGCAGAGCTAGGAGTTGGGCTCGGCCCCAACATGTGGCCGAGCCCTCTAGCCATCACATCGTGCGCTGGACACTCCTGAATTAGGCTCAGTCGGAGTGAGCGCAACTTCGGTAGAGCGTCCCTTGACTACTTGATAACGACCGAATGCTGCATACCGCCCTGCTGTTCGATGCCGCCAAGAACGTCCGTGTAAGGGAATTCGAGTCGCGATGGTCTGTACGCATCCAGCTTGGGAGTCGTAAACAGCGTCACGTAAGGAAGCTCCTCCGCGAGCAGGGCTTGTAGCTGGAATGCCTTGTCCCGAGCGCCTTCGATGGTCGTCTCAGTCAGCAGGCCAAGCGCGTTCTCGTCGAACTCATTACTTGCGTAACCACCCCAGTTGTAGCCACTACTGACTTCCGGAGAGTGCCTGCTGTGGAAGAAGTTCTCCAGGTAGTCCGGGAAGATGCTCAGACCCCAACCCAGCATCCACATGTCCAGATCCTCGGCGACGGTGTCGCTGAACAGCTCATCAACTATCACGTTGAAGCCGGTAAGATTCGCGCGGACTGGTATGCCAATGTCGTTGAGCCATCGTTCGATCCAGATGGCGAAAGTCGAACGCATAGGATCATATCCAGCGCTGGGAGCAATGAGTGCCATCTCCGGAACTGGAGACCCATCCGGCATCTTCAGACCTTTACCGGGCTTGGCGACGAAATTGCCGTCCTCGCTGATCTCAGGCTCCTGCTCGAAAGTAAAGCCCGCGCCCTTGAGTATCTCCACCGCCTTGGCCAGTCGCTCTTCACGAGTCAGGTTTTGACCGTACTTCGGGACGTCCGGGTTGTGCCAGAAGCCGTTGCCCTCGGGCACCATTGCGTAAACCGGTATAGCGGCGTCCTGGAGTATCGTACGAGCTACGAATTCCTTGTCGATGACGGTTGCGACGGCCTGTCGAAATTCCTTGATGTCCATGGGAGGCTTGCGGACGTTGAATCCGAGATACCTCACGCCGTTGTTGGCGTTAGTCACGACATCCAGGTCAGGTGTGCTCTGCACCCGGTCCAGGAAGCCCTTCTCCAAGCCAAGAGGGTTGAAGACGAAGTCGATATCGCCCTTTGTAAGTGCAAGGATCGCTGCGTCCTGGTTACCGTAGATGCTGAATATTTCTGACTCTACGTGTGGCCCGACAGTGTACTCGAGAGACTTGGGTCCCTCTGGGTCTCCGTAATAAATATCGGTCTCGCCCGTTCTGGCGTTTGCTTCAGAATAGGCTCCACTCTCGTAGAGAGAAATCTCTGTGCCCATGCTGTGGTAGTTGGGATCAGTATCGTTCTCGAAGAACGCCCCAGGTTCCCACTTGCTGAACACGAACCCACCAAGTGTAGGTTCACCATCTGGAACATGGGCAAAGAGAGCCTCATGCTGCTGCTCTATTTCGCCAGCCTGCTTTGCCTCCTCAACGACGGGCGCCCAATAGTGTTCGGCCAGGACAGGCATGAAGCCAAGCCCAAACTGCCAAACGCTCAGACCCGGAGTCTGCGGGTTGCCCTCAGCGTCGACTGTCTTGAAGTAGACCTTCAACCTATGACTGTCCAGCGCCTCAACCCGGTCGAGGAATGCTGGATCGACTGTTGAGGCGAAGTTGGATCCAATATTCATTTCGAGCACTGTGTTTACAGTGAAAACAAAATCATTGGCATCAAGTTCCTCGCCGTCGCTCCACATGACGCCCTTTTCGATTGGCACCTCGGCAGTCCAGTACTCGGCACCGCCAACGTTCTCCCTTGTCAATGGAGTTGGGAAGTCGTCAGCCAGGGACGGCACCCAGTCAAATCGCTGATCAGAGTAGCCGTAAAGCGAGCCCGAGACACCAGACAGAACGTACTGGGTCCAGACCGACCCGCCAGGGCCACCGTAGTAGTTCCAGAAGTTACGGGTTATGGGTTCTTCGAATATCCCCATCTGGTAGATCGCGGGCCCCATCATCACTTCGGGAACCGGTGTCGGTTCGGCCTCCCTGACCACCTCAACGACCTTCTCGACTTCGACGATCTTTTCTACCTCTACGATCTTCTCAACCTCTACAGGGACCTCTTTGGTCACTTCCTTGAGAACCTCCACCGGTACCTCTTTGGTCACTTCCTTGATGACCTCAACAGGCACCTCTTTGGTCACCTCTTTGATGACCTCGACAGGTACCTCCTTGGTCACTTCCTTGATGACCTCGACAGGCACCTCCTTGGTGACCTCTTTAATGATTGTCTCGGGTTCAGCCTCATCCGAACAGGCGATTGCCACGAAGACAAGTAGAACGCCGAGTGTAAGGCATATTGTTGTAAGTCGTGCTACTGAAGACATCGATAATCCTCCAGTCAATATGCGGGTATTTCCAACTAAGTCGAGCGGGTAGGTTCTCATACGTACATCAGTCTGTCAATCTAGGCCGCAGATGTCCCAGGCAGGCGAATTTCAGCCGCACTTGTCCAATACGCAGTTATGAGTAACGAAACGAGACGCGTGATAGAATGCGGACAGCCAGCGTGTTGAGGTACGACATTGAAGCTAGAGGCCCCTCTCGAACCTGCTCTGGTAGAAGAGCTGTTTGAGTTCTGGCTTCCCATATTTGGACTTCCGAACGACCTCAATCCTGAGACGCTTCTCGGGCTGGAGAATCCACAGTCTCTCATATCTGCTTATACGAGCAGATTAGAGGAAAGGATGGCAGGCACGTGCCTCGTGATCCGATCTCCAGTTATGCCTGAGCTCGGTGGATTCAGCGAGGTGGCCACTAGTCCACACGCGAGACGAACGGGAATAGCCACGACACTTTCGCGGAGGGCACGCGATGACTTTCGTGAAGCGGGCGGTGAGGCGCTCTTTCTGGGTACCGTGAATCCTGACGCGGCCCGGATCTACTTCCGACTTGGATGGCGGAAGTTCGCGGGCGCAAACGTGATGGTGAATGTGACCAGCGACGAGTCTCCGGAAGAGTACCTGGTGAATTTCTTCCGAGGCCTGGGGCCTGCAACAGTAGGACCCGCTACCCCCGGCGACAGGGTACCAATGATCCCTCAGCTGCTGTCCCCACATGACTGGCAAGGTTTGGACCTGAACGTGGACATTCTGTCCACACGATACGCGGTGCAGGACTCCTGCCTCGGCCTATACAGACGTTACTCAGCGATGGCGAAGAACGGCCCAGGCGCCTGGTTCTGTGCGCGAACTAAGGCAGGGCACGTGGTTGGGATATCGAGCGCACTTGTCGTAAGTGACGATGGATTCCGTGTGGACGGCTTTGCCCACTTGGACTTTCTAGATTCGTGGACCCCATTGCTCCAGTCAGCCATAGAGTGGTGCACAAGTCAATACGCATCTTCCGTCTGGACCACCGTGTCGTTCGAGGACGAAGAGAAGCTGGCCCTACTCGAGTCGATTGGATTCAGGCACACGGGTCAGGGTGAGCCCATCGACCTGGGAGTCAGGCAGGTGCGCACACTACGCTGCGAGCTGGCGTGACGCGCGCCCAGCGTACACCGAGGCGGCGGGGGCGTTCGGGCCGAGCCGACCGGGACCTCACCAAGGGCAGCATCCCGGGAAACTTATGGTACCTGGCGTGGCCGCAGGTCACGGAGAGTTTCCTCAGCGTCGTCGATCAGCTAGCCGACCTGGTTTGGGCTGGAAGGATAGGCTTCCAGGCTCTGGCGGGCCTCGGCGTCGCGCAGACATTCCTGATGTTGCTCATGACGGCGCGAATGGGACTGGACGCCGGTATGCGTTCGATGATCTCCCGTGCAGTCGGCGCACGAAAGATCGCCTACGCGAACCACGTGACTTTACAGGCCATCACACTCACGACAGCTTACTCCATCGTCCTGGTTACCTTAGGGATGATATTTACGGAACCACTGCTGAGACTGATGGGGCTCGGAGACGAGGTTGTCAGGCAGGCCAGTGGCTATATGCGGTTCCAGTTCTTCGCGATGTCAGTGATGGGACTTCAGAGGCTCACGGCAGGGGCGCTCCAAGCTTCAGGAGACAGTGTAACGCCCCTAAAGGCGGCGTTTGTTTCCCGGGTAGGGCACCTGGTGCTCAGCCCATTCCTCATCTTCGGGTGGTGGTGGTTCCCTTCACTGGAACTGGCTGGAGCCGGGGCAGCCAACCTGATATCGCAGACCGCAGGGACCTCCATGAACTTCTATGCGCTATTCAGGGGAACATCCAGGCTCAAGCTGAGCCTGAGCGGGTACTACGTGGACTTTCCCCTGATCTGGCGGCTACTCAAGGTCGGCCTTCCGGCGTCCGTAACCGGAGCTCAGAGGGCTGTGTCGCAGCTGATCGTGGTTTTCATCGTCGCACCGTTTGGAGACGGCGCGCTTGCGGCCTTCGCACTGTCCCGAAGGGCTGAGAATACAGTCAACCATGCAAGCAGAGGTCTAGGTCGGGCCGCAGGAGCACTGGCGGGCCAGAACTTGGGAGTTGGTCACACCGAACGGGCGAGGCAGGCGCTATTTTGGGCCTTGATCTACGCTGGAGTCGCCAGCCTTGTGGTTGCGGCCCTGTTCTTTGCTTTTTCCAACCAGGTTGCGGGATTCTTCAACTCTGACCCTGAGTTTGTGTCGCAGGCCGCCACTTGGCTTCAGATACTGGCAGTCGGCTACTTCTCCATGAACGCCGTGCAGGTGTTTACACAGGGGTTCAACACGACTGGAGCAACGTTTGCTCCAATGGTAATAGTGCTGTCTACGATGTGGCTGGTGGAGATCCCTCTGGCGTTCGCGCTGTCCCAGTTCTCCCCTCTCAACGAGTACGGAGTCCCATGGGCCATCGTCATAGGAATGAGCATCAGGGCGATCGCGTTCGGTGTGTACTTCGTGCAGGGAAAGTGGCTGCGCACGGGCCTGATATGACAATGCCCGGATGAGCCTGTTTCTGACCCTATGCTATGCTGAATTCAGACTTGCAAGCCGCCTGACCGACTCAACATGCTGACCCAGCCTGACCAGAAACCAGAGACATCCTTAAGCGATTTCTTCAACCGCGAGATCGGAATTCCAACGATCTGGATTCTGGTCGGCATCGCGACGGCTACTCTGATAGCCGACCAGCTAACCAAGTACCTCATCAGGGAGAACTTTGCATTAGGCGAGTCCTGGCCGCGAGAGGGCTTCTTCAGGATCACTCACGGCACCAATACAGGAACCGCCTTCGGTCTATTCCCGGACCAGACGCTGCTGTTGACGATCGCGTCGGTTGTTGCCATCGGTTTCATCATCTACTTCTACAAGGCCCACGGCAGGCAGACATGGCTGACGGGACTCAACATAGGTCTCCTGCTTGGAGGCGCGTTCGGTAATCTCATAGACCGGGTGATTGCGGGGAGAGTCACCGACTTCATAGATGTGGGTGCGTGGCCGATCTTCAATATCGCTGACTCAGCAGTCGTCGTTGGTATCACTCTTCTGATAGCGAACATGCTGCTCTTCGAGGGTCGGGAAGACCGCGTCCCGGACCAGTCCGACGCCGAGACGACCAATCACGATCCAAAGTGAGTGACGTGCGCCAGTTTGTGTGCACGAACTCCGGGGAACGTGTCGACAGGTTCCTGGCTGGCATGTGTACCGATCTATCCAGAACGAGGATCAAGCGTCTGATCGTCGACGGCGAAGTCACAGTAGACGGCGGGGACACGAACGCTGGCTATCGACTTCGCGTGGGGCAATCTGTCAGTATTCGAGTCCCTGACCCAGTTCCGTCGCACATTTTGGCGCAGGAGATTCCTATATCTGTGGTGTACGAGGACGAACATCTGCTGTTGGTGGACAAGCCGGCAGGCATGGCAGTACATCCAGGAGTTGGGCACCCTGACTCTACGCTATTGAACGCAATTCTGGGACTGCACTCTGACATTGGGAGTGTTGGTGGACAGTCGCGTCCCGGACTGGTCCACAGGCTGGACAAGGACACATCCGGTCTGATGCTGGTTGCCAAGAATGACGAGTCTCACGAGCATCTGTCCGCGCAGTTCAAAGACAGGTCCGTCAAGAAGGGCTATTTGGCGCTTGTAGTTGGACACCCTGAGCCTGCCGAAGCGATCATCGACGCGCCAGTTGGGCGCGACCCCCACGACAGGAAGAAGATGGCAATAGTAGATGATGGTCGCTCCGCGTCCACTCTCTATCGCACTATCCAGAATTTCAGCGGCTACTCGTATATTGATGTAAGACCAAGAACGGGTCGAACTCACCAGATCAGAGTGCACTTTGCGTCGATTGGCCACCCGGTTGTTGGCGACGTGACTTATGGCCAGGCTGATCCGAGACTCAGTCGGCAGTTCCTGCACGCCGCTCATCTTGATTTTCAACATCCTGCAACAGGAGAACGACAGGTGGTCGATTCTCTGTTGCCAGACGAGCTACAGACGGTCCTGGACGAGTGCCGAGAGTAGATACGAGGTGAATAGCTGTCCTCGTCCTCTTGGACTTGGTGCGGGCTGCTGCAGTCATTCATCCCGACTATAGTCCTCACCGGTATGGGAAGGGCGTCTATAGGCTGCTGTACCAGGCTCCTGTACGCTCCTGCCTGCGCCAGAAACCATAAAGGGACGAGGCTTAAGAACTCTCCACTACTGAGGCTTGTGCTAGCATTACGGCGCACTTTCTATCAGGAGCAATCCACCATGACATCAGAAATCAACCGGCGAGTAGTGCTCGCATCCAGGCCAGCCGCCTATCCTGAATCTCAGCATTTCAGGATAGAGGAGGTCCCAATTCCTCGACCGCGAGAGGGCGAGGTTCTGGTAAAGGTCATCTGGCTATCGCTAGACCCATACATGAGAGGCCGAATGCGCGAGGGCCCATCGTACGCGACACCCGTTGCAGTGGGCGGAGTGATGACGGGCGGCGTTGTAGGCAGAGTGGTCGAGTCGCGATCGCCTGAGGTCGAAGTCGGCGACATCGTAGAGGGTTCTCTAGGATGGCAGGAGTACGCGGTATCCAGGCCAGGGGCCTTACGAAAAGTAGACCCTGATCTCGCCCCGATTTCGACAGCGATCGGCGTACTGGGAATGCCTGGGATGACGGCATATCATGGATTGTTAGAGGTGGGCCAACCAGAGGTTGGCGACACAGTCGTAGTATCTGCGGCATCCGGGGCTGTTGGGCAAGTTGTAGGGCAAATTGCCCGGATAATGGGTTGTCGCGTGGTCGGCACCGCCGGGAGCGACGATAAGGTCGACTTCATTGTGAACGAGCTTGGTTTCGACGCTGGCATTAACTATAAGACTGAGGATGTCGATGCCGCCCTAGCTACGGCCTGCCCCGACGGCATTGATGTGTACTTCGACAACGTTGGGGGCTTCGTGACCGATGCCGTAATGCAGCAGATTAACATTCACGCACGCATCTCCGTGTGCGGTCAGATTTCCCAGTACAACCTTGCTGAACCTGAGATGGCTCCTCGAAGTATGGGGCTGTTGATCCAGAAACAGGCTCGGATGGAGGGATTCCTCGTATTCAACTTCGCGCACCGGCACGACCACGCGCGTCAGCGGATGGCGGAGTGGATTCGGAGCGGCGAACTCCGATACAAGGAAGATGTCGTAGAAGGCTTGGAAAACGCCCCGAGGGCGTTCGTAGGCATGATGACGGGAGAGAACTTTGGAAAGCTGCTCATCAAGGTAGGTTCAGAGAGCTAAGCCCTTCCCTAAGAAACTTAAGGCGCCCGGGCTTGATTAACCGGGCGCCTTTTACTTGGTCCGATAAGTTACTGCTGTTTGACCGAGTCTAGACGGCTCCATGCTCCTGAAGAGCCTTGGTCACGGCTGGCGGATTCATGGGCAGTTCCCTCATCCGTACACCAGTCGCGTCGTAGATGGCATTTGCCAGCGCTGCCAGCGGCGGGACCAGGGGAACCTCGCCGACCCCTCTCACCCCAAACGGATGGTTGGGGTTCGGGACCTCAACGACCACTGTGTCGATCATGGGAAGATCGAGCGATGTGGGCATTCGATAGTCCAGCAGGCTGCTGTTCATCATCTGGCCGTTGTCGTTCATGTAGTACTCTTCGTTGAGCGCCCAACCGATTCCCTGGACCACGCCGCCCTGGATCTGTCCTTCGACGTAGCTCGGGTGGACAGATGTGCCGGAGTCCTGAGAAGCGGTGTACCGAAGAATCTCCACTTTACCGGTCT
Source organism: Dehalococcoidia bacterium (assembly GCA_021295915.1). Taxonomy (NCBI): domain Bacteria; kingdom Bacillati; phylum Chloroflexota; class Dehalococcoidia; species Dehalococcoidia bacterium. The sequence goes on along the minus strand of JAGWBK010000004.1, from coordinate 14,023 downwards.
CGGGGTCGACTTCGATGTCGACTACGTGCGTTGCGAAGGCGCTGCCGGCTCCTCCCGGGTCCATGTTGGCGCTGCCCACGATCGGTCCGCCCGTCTCCACCGCACGTCCGGCCAGTTCCTTGAAAGTCATGGTGAGTTCAGGATCAGACTTGTGACTGAAAACTCCGCCCTCCAAATCAATGTCACTGGCCTCTGTCTCCCATAGCATGGCGGCGCGGTCGAGCATCTGGCGTTTCACGTCCTGTGCTGCCTCGTAGCTTGCCCAGCCAGTCTTGAATGCTGCGCCGGACCCACCTGTCATCGACGTGTATCCGATGGAGTCGGTATCGCCGACCTGCGGGTTAACGTCCTCGACTGGAATTCCGAGCACTTCAGCCAACTGCTGCGCCGCGGCTGGGCGGGTGCCGCCGATGTCCATAGAACCGATCGTGAGGTTGACGGTGCCATCGTAGTTGAGATTGGCAGTTGCACATGCGGGTCCAGTTCCGTTGATCCAGAAGCCGGAGGCAACTCCCCTGCCCCTCCACTTGCCCTCGACCGGCTTGGAATAGTGGTCGTGGTCCTTGGCGGCCTGAGCAGTTTCGATAGCTCCAATTGGTGGGTTGATGATGCCTGTGGCTCGGCGGGTACCCTCTTTGGCACCGTTCAGTATGCGGAAGTCGATTGGATCCATGCTGAGCTTCTCGCAGATTTCGTCGATGATTGTCTCAGCGGCAAAGGAACCAATAGGCGCACCAGGAGCGCGATAGGCAGTCGTCTTCGGCTTATTGTCGACGACGTCGTAGGCATCGATCAGGATGTTTGGGATGTCGTAAGGAGAGAAGATGCAGTTGGCCGCGGCTCCGACTGGTGAACCGGGGAACGCACCGGCTTCGAAGCGAAGGTCGGCATAAGCTGCGGTCATTCTTCCATCACTTGTCACGCCGAACTTAACGTTCATGTAGGAACCGGACGTCGGGCCCGTGGCCTCCATGACCTCGGTCCGGGACATGGTTATCTTGACTGGCAGTCCAGCCTTCTTCGACAGGGCAACAGCTACCGGTTCGAGGTAGATGGTGGTCTTGCCTCCGAATCCACCGCCAATCTCCATTGGGACGACCTTGATTGAGGAGAATGGCACACCAACGACTGCGGCAGTCAGGTCTCGAATCTGGAAGTGACCCTGAGAGCTTCCCCAGACGGTAATGCGGTCCTGAGGCGTCCACCACGCCGTTGCGGAGTGGGGCTCGATGTAACCCTGGTGTACTGTCTTGGTACGGAATTCTCGCTCGACAACGAGGTCGGCCTGTTCGAAGCCCTCGTCAATGCTGCCGATCTCCAATCGGGAGTGGCTTGCAACATTCTTGGCGAACTCAGGGTGAAGCAGCGGGGCCCCGTCAGCCATTGCGTCTTCTACCGTGGTAACCACCGGCAGGACCTCATACTCGACGTCAATCAGGTCGAGAGCCTCTTCTGCTTCGTGAGGACTGTCCGCGGCGACTGCGGCGACTGGATGGCCCTTGAAGAGCACCTTGCCGCGAGCAAGTATCTTGCTGCTGACATGGTATAGGTTCTGTGGAGGCCCGCCCGCAGCCCCAACGACGGCCTTGTTCTCATACTCGGGTAAGTCAGCGCAAGTCAGCACTGCCCTCACCCCTGGAGCGGCTTCCGCCTGAGAAGTGTCGATCGACTTGATGTTTGCGTGGGCGTGCGGGCTTCTGAGGAGCTGGGCGTACAGCATCCCAGGAAGTGAAACGTCCGCGCCATAGGCGGCCTTGCCGGTTACCTTGTCGTATCCGTCGTGTCTTATCGGGCGGGTACCCACCGCCGTATAGCCTTTGGTCTCCGTCGTCATTGGCAGATAACCTCCCGGTTTGATACTAGGTGCTAGGAACGGCGCAATTGTAACACAGGAAGAAGATTGCATCTGTTACCGGGAAGTTAACAAAGCTCAGCCATTCTTTATCGCTTTCTTGGCCGTATGCTATACTGCCGTAGCCGTTCAAGGGTCGAATAACCGGAGGGTTATGTGTGTCTTCGACGGTGCAGTCACCAAAGGAAGATCGCATGGCATCGGACGTCAGCACAGTTGAAGGTGGATCAGTAACTTCTCCCAAGGGCTACAGGGCGGGCGGCGTTTACGCAGGTCTGAAGACGCAGGCAGAAGGTGTTCTTGACCTTGGAGTACTGGTCTCCGACCGATCAGCCACAGTTGCGGGCACTTTTAGCAGGAATAAGATTCTGTCGCCCTCGGTGACGGTTACACAAGGCCGCGTGCCTTCATCAACTGCCAGGGGCGTTATCGCAAACAGCGGATGCGCAAACTGCTCGGTCGGCGAACAGGGAGTCGAGGACGCCCTCGACATGACGCGCCTCGCTGAGGCTCATGCCGGGGTTGAAACCGGCTCGATGATGGTTGCTTCGACAGGCGTAATAGGCGTCGAACTTCCCATGGCGCTTATTCGAGGCAAGATCGGCGACGTCGAACTTACTGACGACGGTGGCCCAGCATTCGCACGCTCCATCATGACAACGGACACGCGCGCCAAGCATATCGCCGCTCAGTTCAATGTCGGCGAAACGACATACACTGTCGGAGGCGTAGCTAAGGGTGTGGGTATGATCCACCCTGACATGGCCACGATGCTGTCTTTCATCACATGCGACGCTGAGATCCCACAAACGTTCCTGCAAGAGTCGTTGAGCGCCGCGGTTGACCTGAGTTTCAATATGGTAGATGTGGACGGGGACCAGTCCACGAACGACACAGTACTGCTCTTCGCCAACGGCGCAGCTGGAGGCGAGCCAATCAGCAGTGCAGACTCCCCAGGAGCGGCGGAATTCCAGCAAGCTCTGACCGAAGTCTGCATATACCTCGCCAAGGAACTCGTCGGTGATGGCGAAGGCGCCGGGCACATCATGGCCGTGACGGTCGAGGGTGCAACTACCATGGCCGACGCCCGGTGCGCCGCACGTGAAGTCTCATCGTCCAACCTCGTCAAGGCGATGGTGCACGGCAATGACCCCAACTGGGGCCGCATCATGATGGCGCTTGGTAAGAGCGGCATCGAACTTCAAGAATCGAAGATAGACATCTTCATCAATGGCATCCACATTGTTCACGAGGGCAAGGCAATACCGTACTATGCCGATGCTGTGGTCTCAGGAATGACCGCGCACGAGGTTTCGTTCAGGGTCAACCTGAACATCGGAGACCATTCGGCGACCGCATGGGGTTCAGACCTCACGGAAGAGTACGTTACCTTCAACTCGGCGTACACAACGTAAGTCGGACTTGCCCAAGGAGCATTCCCCAAATGGGACGATCGTAGTCAAGATCGGTGGCAGTACCCTCGGAGAGCACGATACTACTCTTGAGGACCTCGTTACTCTTCAAAGAGAGGGCGCCAGTCCTATAGTTGTCCATGGAGGGGGGAAGATCATCTCTGACTGGATGGCTGCCCAGAGCGTGAGGCCCGTTTTCAAGGACGGTCTGCGCGTCACCGACAAGGACAGCCTTCAGATCGTTGTTGCCGTACTCGCGGGGCTAATCAACAAGGAGCTTGTGTCACAGCTCATATCTGTTGGCGCCAGGACACTCGGTCTTAGTGGAGCTGACGGTGGTATGCTCGTAGCATCGGTCAAGGATCCTGCTCTCGGATACGTCGGCGAGGTCGCCCAGGTCGATACTGCACCCATCCTGGCAGCAACCCAGGCGGGATACATACCAGTTATTGCGCCAGTGGCCAGATGCCCGTCGGACGACCCCACATACCCCAACTCGCTAATGAACATCAACGCAGACACCGCGGCGGGTGAAATCGCGGCGGCCCTGCGGGCTGACCAGATGTACTTTCTCACAGACGTTGAGGGAGTGCTCGACCGTAATCACAGGTTGATTTCCAGAATTACCGAACGCCAGGCGGAGGCGCTGACTTCAGCCGGAACGATTTCCGGCGGTATGATTCCGAAGATCGAAGCGTGCGTACGCGCGTTGAAGTCAGGCAGCGAATCCCACATCATCGACGGTAGAATGCCGGGAGCGCTTCGCCAATCCCTAAACGGCGCAGTGCTAGGCACGCGCATAGGATGAGGTCTCAGGAGCACCATGGCTGAAGATTTTCCACGTAACGGCGGAGACTCGCCCCCAGAACAGGCTATCGGGCCACCAACCATGTCCCCTTCATTCATGAAGTGGAGCCTGGTGATCATTGGCCTGATCGTGCTGTTTGGCATTTTCTCCTTTGGAAGGGGTGTCTACACGGACCTTCTATGGTTCGACTCGCTCGGATTCAGGGCAATCTTTGTGAAAGTGACAGTTACCCGCATTGCGCTGTTTGCGATTGGCGCGGTTGTTACTGCCATTGTTCTCGGAGTAAGCCTGAGAATTGCTCACATGCACTCCTCTGGCGAGGTCAACCTGCCAATTCCACCTGAGGTGGTCCCCACGATAAGGCGGGCCGTGCTCTGGGGCGCAGTCATCGTCATCATCATACTGAGCCTGATTTTCGGATCCGTGCTCGCCGCACGGTGGGAGCTGTTCCTGAGGTTCACCAACTCTGTACCGTTTGGGCAGGTGGACCCCGTCTACAGCCAAGACTTGGGATTCTACATCTTCAACCTGCCCCTGTACTCATTCATCCAAGGATGGATTCTCGGCCTTGGCGTCGTCACGCTTCTGGCCACTGTTGGTCTGAACTTCATTAACTACAGCCTTCGCGGATCCAGCTATTCGCTGAACGGAGCGCGTCTGGCACACATTTCGGTCATTGCTGCCGTGCTCATGCTGACCTTGGCAGTCGGACATTGGTTGGATCGTTGGGCACTAGTGCTGTCCGAGGACGGCGCGGTGTTCGGAGCGACTTATGCAGACTTGAATGCCCGGAGGCCGGCCCTGCTGATCATGACAATCGTCGCGGTAGCTGCGGCGATTCTGATGGCAGCAAATGTGTACCTCCGTGAACTTCGCATGGTTCTCGGCGCGGTTGTGCTGTGGGTGGTCCTTGGCCTTGTCCTGAACTCAGCATGGCCCGCCTTGATTCAGCAGTTCTCAGTGACACCAAATGAGTTCGTAAGAGAGAGCCCGTATATAGCGCGCAACATCGACCTGACGCGGCAGGCGTTCGCGCTCGACAGGATCGAGGAAGCGTTCTTTCAGGCGGAACCGGACGTTGGTGTCGACCTCATCGAGGACAACATCATTACGATCAACAACATACGCCTTTGGGACTACAGGCCGTTGTCGAGCGTTTACAGGCAGATACAGCTAATCAGGCCGTACTACGATTTCAAAGATGCCGACGTCGACCGGTACTACATCGACGGCGAATACAAACAGGTACTTCTGTCCGCGCGTGAGGTCGCGCCTGAGAAGTTAAACCCGCAGGACCAGACCTGGGTTAACAACACCCTCTCGTATACGCACGGAATTGGAATTGCGATGAGCCCGGCCACAGAGTTCACTCCGGAGGGCAGGCCGGAATTCTACGCGCAAGACATACCGATCGATGGAGCTATACCCATCGGTCGCAAAGACGGTGAGACGCCTCCTGACTTGATCGTCGACAACCCACGGATCTACTACGGTGAAAACACAGTCAACTACGTGATAGTCAACTCAAATACTCAGGAGATCGACTACCAGACAGAATCCGGAGAACTTTTCAGGAATCACTACGATGGTGAAGGAGGAGTGAGGCTTGACTCGTTCTTCCGCCGGCTGGCCTACGCATGGCAGTTCGGTGATGTGAACATTCTGATCAGCGGGGAGATCGAACCTGACAGCCGCCTTCAGTACCGTAGGCATATCCAGGAGAGGGTGACTTCAGTTGCTCCGTTCCTACAACTGGACAGAGACCCATACATAGTAGCTGCGAACGGGCGACTTTTCTGGGTTCAGGACGCTTACACCACTACCGACCATTATCCATACTCGGAGCCTACTGAGATTCCTGCCGGTGAAGGCGGATTCTCCACTCACTTCAACTATATGCGCAACAGTGTGAAAGCTGTCATCGACTCCTATGACGGGACTTTGACGTACTACATCTGGGATGAAAGTGATCCGATGATCCTCACCTACGAGCGGATCTTCCCGGACCTCTTCGTCAGTGCCGACCAGATGTCCCCTGAACTGAGGTCGCACGTCAGGTATCCACAGGACTTCTTCTCAGAGCAGGCTGGAAAGTACATCAAGTACCACATGCAGGACCCACAGGACTTCTACAACAACGAAGACTTGTGGGCGATTCCACAGGAGAAGTTCGGGCAGGGCGAGACCCTTCAACCTGTTGAGCCGTACTACGTGATCATGAGGCTTCCAGGTGAGGAAACCGAGGAGTTCGTGCAGCTACTCCCCTACACTCCCAGCGAGAGGCAGAACCTGATCGGCTGGCTAGCGGCACGAAGCGACGGGGAGAACTACGGGAACCTCGTAGCGTTCAACTTCCCGAAAGACCGCCAGATCGACGGGCCGGAGCAGGTAGAAGCGAGGATCGACAACGACCAGGCGATATCGGCCTGGTTCACCCTGAGATGCTCAGAGGGTTCAACTTGTATCAGGGGCAACCTCCTTGTCATCCCGATAGGCAATTCGTTGCTCTACGCTGAGCCCGTATACATCCAGGCTGAAGGCGTGGTATTCCCTGAGCTCAAGCGTGTAATACTGGCCACCGCCGGCAAGGTGGTGATGGAGGACTCTCTGGGTCTTGCCCTTGCAGCGCTGACTGGTGAGCAGTCACTGGTCTCTGTGGGCGATCCCGCCACGCCACGAGATGTGGAAGCAGCCCCGTCAACTACTACAACAGTAGTTGAAGAGGGCGGCGAGCTGCAGATGCAGATTACGATCGTGTCCGACTCGATCGAAAGTATCAAGAACGATTTGACCGCGCTGGAAGAAGCGCTCGAGAAACTCAAGGAAATCACCGGAGGTGAATGACGTGACAACCAATTGGACAGAAGTAGAGAGCAAGTACTACATGTTCGTAGTGCGCCGGCAGCCCGTCGTAATCGTCAAGGGCGATGGCACTAAGGTATGGGATGTAGACGGCAAGGAGTACCTGGACTTCACCTCAGGATGGGCTGTCAACAACGCTGGTCACGCAAACGAGGCGATTGCAGACGCTATTGCAGAGCAGGCCAGGACCCTGCTCCAGACATCCAATCAGTTCTACACGATTCCGCAACTTCAGCTTGCGGAGATACTGGTTGAGAACTCTGCGCTGGACAAGGTCTTCTTCTGCAACAGCGGGGCCGAGGCCAATGAGGGAGCAATGAAGCTTGCCCGCAGGCACGGAGCGAAAAACAAGGATGGCGCGTTCGAGATCGTAACTGCTCTGAATTCGTTCCATGGCCGCACAATGGCCAACGTGTCCGCCACAGGGCAGCCCCACTACCAGGAACTGTTCCAGCCAATTCCTCCGGGGTTCTCCCACGTCGAATTCGGAGACATCGAAGAGTTGCGGGGATCCATCACAGACAATACGGTCGCTGTGATGGTCGAACCTGTTCAGGCTGAGGGCGGCGTCAACATCCCGCCTGAAGGCTACCTGGAGAACGTCAGAGAGCTCTGCGACCGGGAGGGTCTGCTGCTGATCTTCGACGAGGTCCAGACTGGAATGGGTCGGTTGGGATCCCTGTTCGGATACGAACGGTTCGGTGTTGAGCCGGACATCATGACGCTGGCCAAGGGACTTGGTGGTGGCGTGCCGATTGGTGCGTTCATGGCCAAGGACGAGGCTTGTGCGTTCGAGCCCGGCGACCACGGCTCGACGTTTGGCGGCAACGCGCTGACCTGCGCGGCTGCTTACGCATCCACCAAGTACATCATCGACAACGACGTATCCGGAAACGCCGCCGCAATGGAGACACACATGGCTGAAGGCCTTGCGAATCTTCAGTCCAAGTACAGTCAGATCCAGGAAGTGCGCGGAATGGGACTGCTGTGGGCCGTACTGTTCGAGTCAGACATTGCTCCCGACGTGGTGGCCAACTGCAATGCCGAAGGTTTGCTCACCAACCCTCTCAGGCCCAATGCAGTTCGGCTGATGCCGCCGCTGACGGTCTCCAAAGAGGAGATCGACCAGGCGATGGAGAGGCTGGATGCGGCTATAGGCGCTGTAAGTAGCTAACTGAGTTGAAAGCTGAGAGGGCGTTCGGGATCTACGGGCGCCCTCTCTTCATGTACAAAAAGACACAAGGAAGTAAGGGCCACTATGAACTGGCGGGAGCTGAGAGAGAAGAGTGTAACCGTCGTCGGGGGGGCCGTATCTGGCGGTCTCGATAGCTGCACTGTAACCCACTGGCTTAGAGATAAGGGTTTCGAAGTACAAGCGTTCACGGTCGATCTCGGCCAGCCGGACGAGGAGAACCTCTCTGCCATAGCGGACAGAATGCTGGGCTGTGGTGCGGCAGGAGCGGCTATCGTTCCAGGCAGAGCAGCACTTGCGGAAGCAGGCCTAAGGGTCATCCAGTCTCAGGCCCGGTACGAAGGGGGCTACTGGAATACAACAGGCATCGCCCGTCCCGTAACGGTGGAGGCGATTCTGGCTGAGCTCCAAGAGCGGGACATCAATGTGATGTTCCACGGTGCCACAGGCCGGGGAAACGACCAGGTCAGATTTCAGCTTGCCTCCAACATGATCGATCCTGAGACAGAGGTCTACGCTCCCTGGAGAGACCCAGAGTTCATCGAGCAGTTCCCCGGACGGCAGCAGATGATCGAGTACTGCGAGGCTAACGGGCTTCCCATCAGGCCCGCACGCGAATCCAGGTACTCGACTGACGCGAATTTCCTCGGTCTTACCCACGAGGCAGGCGACCTTGAGGACGTGACGATCTCGCCGACATTCGTGGAACCAGGGATGGGAGTGTGGCCCTGGGACGCCCCTGACAGAACGGAACTGGTGACCCTCAGGTGGGAGCACGGAATTCCGGTGGCACTGAACGGCGAGAATCTAAGCCTCGAAGAGGTTATCGAGACCGCCAACAGGATTGCAGGAGCACACGGTGTCGGAATCGGCACACACGTGGTTGAGAACCGATTCGTTGGCGTAAAGTCGAGAGGTATCTACGAGTCACCTGGTATGGAACTGCTGGGACAGAGCTACGAGTTTCTCCTCCAATTCGTACTCGATAGGCGCGCCCGGGAGCTGTACGAACATCTGTCAAAGGTAATCAGCGTACAGATTTACCAGGGATACTGGCTGGATTTGGCAACGCGGGCTGCGCTGGCTGCCCTAGAGCCGATAACACAACTGGCGACAGGCACAATCACTCTGCGGCTACATCGCGGGAACGTATACTTCGACACCGCAGAGGATACCTCGGAAGCGATGCCTCACTCGCTGTACACCGATGACAGCTCAATGGAGGCGATGGGTACTTACGACCATACCGACGCCGAGGGATTCCTCAAGGTTCTTGGGATTTCAGCTAAGAACCTGGGGAAGCGACAACAGGCGGGCACTGGACACTGAGCCGTTCCGGTCTGGGAGCAGTATAGTAATGGGATTTCCTACTCGACCATCCGAATTGACCCCTGCGTGGCTGAGTGAAGTTCTCAGTGCAGACGTAGCGGACTTCAGGGTCGAACCGATTGGTGTCGGCTCTGGCTTCGCGGGTTCCATATACAGGGTACACCTGAATCCGCACGCTTCTACTGAGGCAAGTGTTCTACCAGAAACGCTGATTTGGAAAACCGTCTCCACACATCCGTCCACGCATGAGCTGCTAACACAGCTAGGCATATATCAATCAGAAGCAGATTTCTATGCCAGACTGGCCGGGCATGCGAGAGTAGCTCCCAGGGCACACTACTATGACTACGATGACGACAGTGGCTCGGTCTGCCTGCTCCTTGAGGACTTGACCGGGATGGAGGCTGGCGACCAAATCGAAGGCTGCACACCCAAACAGGCGAGGATGATTGTGAGCGCCCTGGCAGGACTGCACGCCAAGTTCTGGGAGGGCGGCAGGGACGACTCTCCACTGGGAGTTCGAAAGTTCGATTACGAGGCGAGTATTTCAAGGCGTATGCACAGCGCATCATGGGGTCGTGTTCGTGAGTCGGCCTTGACAGTTCCACAGGGACTATTGGATACCGCCGAATTCATCCAACCGTTCATAGGCACAATCAGGAATCGGCTAGGGGCCTCGCCTACCACACTACTCCATGGCGACGTTCGCGCCGACAACGCCTTCTTTGACGCAGACACCGTGAAACTCATCGACTGGCAGGCCGTCCGTGAAGGACGCGCCGCGTACGACCTCGCCTACTTCATATCCACGTCTCTAGACGAGGAGACAGGCCGTCAGCACCAGAACGAGCTGCTCGACTTGTATGTCGAGACCCTCGCGTCACAGGGTGTAAAGGGCTACGGTATGTCTGAATGCCTGGAGGACTTTCGCTGGGCACTACTGGACGTGGTTTCATTCGTCGGAATAATCGGAGCGGCTCTGGACTTCAGTGAGGGTCGAGGCTTACAGTTAGCTAACCTAGTGATGTCTCGTTTGTGGTCGTCATTGGAAGAAAATCGTGCGATCGATCTCCTGGATCGCGTCTCGCCCAACAGTTAGAGGGACTCGCATGGCAACAGCGGCAAAATCAGAAATCAGAAATCAGGTCACCACTCTTGTCAGGGATTTCGTCCGACGTGAAGTAGAACCAATCGCGCAGCAATATGACAATCTGGACATCTACCCCCAGGAACTGATCGATCCCATGCGCGAGATGGGTCTGTTCGGTATCACGATTCCAGAGGAGTATGGTGGGCTCGGACTTGATTACACAACTTTCGCGGTGATCTTCGAGGAACTCAGCCGGGGCTGGATGAGCGTAAGTGGAATCATCGGGACACATCACGTCCTGGCCCACATTGTGACCAACAACGGCACCGATGAGCAGAAGGAGCGGATTCTACCCCGCCTGGCCAGCGGCGAACTAAGAGGCGGCCTCGCGCTCACGGAGCCCGAGGCTGGCAGCGACGTGCAGAACATCAGCACCACTGCGACGCAGGACGGTGAGGAATACGTCATACGCGGCACCAAGATGTTCATCACGAATGCTGAACACGGAAACGCCTTTGCGGTGCTCGCTAAGACTAACCCGGACGCTCAGCCGCGTCACCGTGGCATGAGCTGCTTCTTCGTCGAAAAACCCAATGAGGGGATCAAAGTAGGCCAGCATCTCGACAAGCTCGGCTACAGGGGTCTGGACTCGTCTGAGCTCATCTTCGACGACTGCCGGGTTGGAACAGAAAACCTCATTGGAGAAGTCGAAGGTTCGGGTTTCAGGCATGTGATGTCTGGGCTGGAAGGTGGCCGCATTAATGTAGCGGCACGTGCAGTAGGCGTTGCGACCGCGGCCTTCGAGGCGGCGATTCGATACGCTCAGCAGCGCGAGGCGTTTGGACAGCCAATTGCGCAGCACCAGGCCATTCAGATCAAACTGGCCGACATGGCAACCAAGATCCAGGCTGCCAGGCTGCTTACGTATGACGCAGCCGCCAAGAAGGATGCTGGTGAGCGCGTGGACCTTGAGGTCGGAATGGCAAAGCTGTTCGCATCGGAGACCTGTGGAGAGGTCGCTATGGAGGCCATGAGAATCCACGGCGGATATGGCTACATCAAGGACTTCGACGTAGAAAGATACTATCGTGACGCCCCCCTCATGATTATCGGAGAGGGCACAAACGAAATCCAGCAGTTGCTCATCGCAAGGCGGCTACTAGAGAGATACGCGGTCTAGCCGGCTGCTGAGAGTCCCTGAGATGAAGTCCAACCAAGCTGAGAAGGAAGCATGATTCACGACAGACGAGATACATTCGGAGGCTACCTGGAGGACTTCGTTCCAGGCGACATTCACAAGCACTGGCCCGGCAAGACGATTACAGAGATGGACAACCACCTGTTTTCGCTGCTCACAATGAACCACAATCCGCTGCACATCGATGAACAGTACATGTCTGAGCACCAACATGGCAAGATTCTCGTCAACGGCGCGCTCGTCCTGAGTCTCGTAGTAGGAATGAGCGTGCCGGAGATGTCCGGCAAGGCGATTGCAAACCTCGAGTACGAGAAGATTGTGCACACGGGCCCTACATTCCACGGCGACACTGTGTACGCGGAGAGCGAGATTCTCGACGTCAGGGAATCGAACTCAAGGCCTGACCGGGGACTCGTGTACATTGAAACACGCGGCCGCAACCAGAGGGACGAGCAGATCCTGACAATGAGACGCACGTTCCTGGTCCCGAAGCGCCCGGACTGAAGTCTGCCATGGGGCTCAGGGAAGTCGTTTCTGACTACACGGTCTCACTTCACTACGACCGCCGGCTGTACAGACAGGACATCGCCGGGTCGATAGCCCACGCCAGCATGCTTGCTAAGCAGGAAATCATCTCCCATGGAGACTGCGAAGCAATAGTCGACGGATTGGGAAACGTCCTGAGTGAGATTGAGCAGGACACTTTCCCGTGGCGCCCGGAACTCGAAGATATCCACATGAACATCGAGCGCCGGCTCTTTGAACTGATCGGGGAACCGGCACTCAGGTTGCACACTGCCAGATCGCGTAACGACCAGATCGCGCTCGATGTCCGGATGTACGTCAAGGAAGCTATTCGAGACGTGGTCGCCGCTCTTCAAGGTGTACGCTTAGCTCTAGTCAGCCTCGCTGAGGAGCATCCAAAGTTACCAATGCCTGGATACACGCACCTGCAGCGCGCGCAGCCTGTGCTCTTCGCTCACCATATGCTGGCCTACTATGAGATGTTCAGCCGAGATACCGAACGATTCGAGCAGGCCTACGCGCGAGCCGACGTCCTACCGCTGGGAAGCGGGGCGTTGGCTGGACTGCCCTACCCCATCGACCGCGAATTCGTCGCGGATAAGCTTGGATTCTCTCGCATCTCATCCAACAGCATGGATGCCGTCTCTGACCGGGATTTTCTGCTCGACTTCCAATCAGCTGCTGCGATATGCGCGATGCACCTCTCTCGGCTGTCGGAAGAGTTGGTGCTGTGGTCTTCAGAGGAATTCGGTTTCATCCGGATGCCCGACGAGTTCACAACCGGCAGCAGCATCATGCCGCAGAAGCGCAACCCGGACTTCGCTGAGATCGCAAGGGGCAAAACTGGGAGAGTGTACGGCAGCCTGATGGGGCTGCTCACGACGCTGAAGGGGCTGCCGCTGACATATAACCGGGACATGCAGGAAGACAAGGAAGGCTTCTTCGACACGCACGACACGATACTGGCCACGCTCGGAATCTTTGGCGACATGCTTGCGGGTATTGAGGTAAACGTGGAAGTGCTGCGACAGTCGGCGAGTGGCGGCTATGTTCTGGCGACTGACATCGCAGACTATCTTGTCGCAAAGGGCGTCCCCTTCCGCGAGGCGTACCGTGCCGTCGCTGAGTTGACTGAACAGGCAGCCTCGCGCGGGTTGGGATTTGAGGCCCTATCTCTCGAGGAGTACAAGGGTACTTCTGAACTCTTCGAAACTGATGTCCTCGAAATCACTGTGGACTCGTCGATCGCGGCCCGGGACGTTCCAGGAGGTACGGCACAGGGACGCGTACGGGAGGCGATCCAGGACGCGAGAGCGACGTTGGAGGCCGAGCTTGAACAGCGGTAGAGCAATAAAGATTGCCCCGTCCATTCTGTCAGCCGACTTCGCCCGATTGGGCGAACAGGTTGCCGAGGCCGAACAGGGTGGCGCTGACTGTATCCACGTCGACGTAATGGACGGACACTTCGTGCCGCCAATCACGTTTGGTCCGCCGATAGTTAAGGCGATCAGACCTCACACCAACCTTCCACTCGAGATCCACATGATGGTCGAGAAACCCGAGAATCACTTCGACCAATTACGCGACGCCGGCGCAGACCGTCTGATCGTTCATAGGGAGGCTTGCCCTCACCTTCACCTTTCAGTCGGACTGATCAGAGATGGGGGCATGGAGGCCGGAGTCGCAGTGAATCCCGGCACCAGTCTTGGATCTATCGAGGATGTTGTCGAAAACCTTGACCTTTTACTCGTCATG